>QMVZ01000126.1 GCA_003661365.1 Thermoproteota archaeon
ACAGTGATCCCAGCGGAGAGAGACATTGCTGTCTTTATGAGCCTGTCAAGGATATCCGGGCCCGATGCCATGGCTACATCAAAGTATAGGACCTCACCGCCGGCTTTTTCAATCGTATCCTCTATGACCATAAGTCTATGGGTCCTTCCACTTCCTTTTGGTCCGGTAAGTGCTATGAACGCTGATCCAGAACCAGCAATCGTTTCTGCTATCATAGCTAGGAGAAGCCCATCCCCTTCTTGCTTTACAAACAAGGAGGAAGCTTCTTCAGGACTTATGAGAGACAAAGCTTTAAACGGGTTTCTCTTCAGCCCTAAAAGTTTCTCATAAGCCCTAATAGGGGGAGTTGAAACGCTCAATGTTTTACCCTACCCCAACTCATCCTAATAAACTCCAAATTTATCGTTGTCCCTCTTGGGGTAGGCTGAGTTTGATCTTTTATAAGTTGTACTGGACACTGAGTTAAGTCTTGTTTGAAAAAGCAAATCAATGTCTCATGCTCTATTCTTTTCTAATCAAAGATCTCTTCAAGTTACAAAATTTGATGAAGCCTTCTTCTAAAGAAAGTCTCTAACTTAGGTGAAGTGGAGATGAAGAAAAATGGACCAAGCAGATATTTCTTGACAAGTACTTACTCAGTGGAACTAAGCTTGAGAAGATGGGCTAACTTTTTAACCCAATACTTCATTCCACTACAGCAGGTCGGGAGGTTACGATTTTGCAGAAGTACAAGAAAGTGCTAGATCACCTAAGAGATCTTATGCTTGATCCAAGAAACATCAAAAACATAGGCATTATAGCCCACATAGATCACGGTAAGACCACTCTATCAGATAATCTCCTCTCAGCAGCTGGAATGATTTCAGACAAAATGGCTGGCGAGATGCGAGCACTTGACTATCATGAGATTGAGCAAGCTCGAGGTATAACGATCAAGGCAGCTAACATATCCCTTTACTACGAATGGGAGGGCAAAGAATATGCTATTAACTTGGTCGATACCCCGGGACACATAGATTTCACAGGACATGTCTCAAGGTCCTTGAGAGTGATTGATGGGGCAATAGTTGTCGTCGATGCTGTTGAAGAGGTTATGGTTCAAACAGAAACTGTAACAAAACAGGCATTAGAGGAGAGAGTCAGACCGCTCCTTTTCATAAACAAAGTAGATCGTCTGATAAAAGAGTTAAAGCTCACACCCCAAGAGGTTATGCAGAAGATTTCTAGGATCATTAGCAAGATGAATGAACTCGTTGACGCTTATGCAGAGCCTCAATTCAAGGAAAAATGGAAGCTTAGCTGGGATGACGAAAGCGTGGCTTTTGGTTCAGCACTTCATGGCTGGGGTCTGACTAAAGGAATAGCAGAGGCCCAAGGGATCAAGTTCTCAGATATTATCAAGGCTTACGAGGAGGGAAGGGGTGAAGAGATTAAGAAGACTTTACCAGTCCATAGAGCCCTCCTCGACATGGTAGTAAAACATGTTCCAAACCCGATTGAAGCTCAAAGATACAGGATAGACAAAATATGGAAGGGAGATAAAGAAGGAGAACTTTACAATGCCCTGATAAGCTGCTCTGCCGACGGCCCCCTTATAGTCGGAGTTAACGCTGTTAAAGTGGATCCCCACGCAGGAGTGGTGGTTACAGGAAGGATCTTTAGCGGGACTGCATACGAGGGACAGCAAGTCTATCTACTTAACGCTAGAACGACCCAGCGAATTCAACAAACCGCTTTGTACATGGGACCCTATAGGCTAAGAACAGAAAGAATTCCTGCTGGAAACATAGCAGCATTTCTAGGTCTTGATAAGGCAAAATCTGGGGAGACATTGGTTGATGAATCTGTCAAAGACTTAGTTAAGGGTGGTTTTGAAGCCATACACTATGTCACTGAACCCGTTGTGACCGTATATGTGGAACCAAAGAGACCTCAAGATCTTCCGAAACTCATTGACGAACTTAGAAAGGTGACCATTCAGGATCCAAACCTGATAATGTCCCATAATCCGGATACAGGTGAAACTCTTCTAAAGGGAACCGGCCCTCTACACATAGAGATCTCTCTTTATGACATCAGAAAGAAGGGTTTGGAGTTCGAGGTTGGGGAGCCAACAGTGATTTATAGGGAAAGCATAACGAAAGAGGGCGTCGAAGTATTGGCAAAGAGTCCAAACAAGCTCAACAGACTTTGGGTAAGAGTTTCTAAGATGGATGACACGACCCTTAATCTCATAAAAACTGGAGAAATACACGAGAGAATAACGATAAGAGATGTAGCTAAGATATTGCATGATAAGGCTGGTTGGGACGCAAGGGAGGCCAGAAACATCTGGAAAATCGATCAAGAAAATTACAACCTCTTCATAAACTCAACAGTTGGTGTACAAAGGCTTGATGAGGTAAAGGAAACGCTTAAACAAGGTTTTATGTGGGCTATGAAGGAGGGACCACTTGCAGGCGAACCAATGATGGGGCTTGTAGTTAGGCTAACGAACGCCATGATACACGAGGATCCTGCACACAGAGGACCTGCTCAGATGGTACCTTCAATTAGAAGAGCAATTTATGGTTCCGTTCTGTCAGCAGACCCTGTTCTCCTTGAGCCAGTCTATGAAATTCAAATAACAGCGCCGCCAGAACTCATAGGGGACATCATTGGGCTCATCTCTCAAAAAAGAGGTAAAGTAGCTGGTATAGAGGAGAGAGGAAGAATAGCAGTCATAACAGGACATATTCCAGTAAGAGAGACCCTAGGGGAGTTTAGCAATGAAATGAGGAGCGTAACTAGCGGTAGGGCTTTCTGGCAGACAAGATTCTCTCACTGGGCACCGCTTCCAAAGGGAATAATGGAAAATGTGATCTTAGAGATAAGAAAGAGAAAAGGAATGAAGCTGGAGATACCGAAAGCAGAGGAGTATATGGACAAATTATAGAAGGATTCATAGGTACTAAATACTCACATCCTTTGCTTTTTTATAGGATACAATTAGTCTCATTAAAGTAGTAATGTAACCTAGAATAATCAGTAGGATCAACCCAACCTTGAGAAAGTCAAAAGCTGCGGAAATTGATATTATTATGAGTCTTTCAGGTCTTTCTGCAATCCCTATTGTAATCTCAGGAAGACCCTCGCCTTTGGCTCTAGCTCGTATGTAGGATGGCATTAAGCTTGCATGAATAGCTAAAGCAACAAAACACCATCTTAGTTTTTCCTCAGGCATAGCGGACCCCATCCCCACAAGGAGGAAAAAGTCTGAGAATCTATCAAGAGTCGAGTCTAAGATCCCACCGAATACGCTCTCCTTCTTCGATAATCTAGCCACAGCTCCGTCTATAAGATCCAAAAACCCTCCAACCAAGGTAAGAACAGAGGCGAGTAGTAACCTTCTTTCAAAGAAGGCCATCATAGCAATTCCGTTCACTAAAAATCCTAAAATAGTCAAGATATTAGGCGAAATTCCCAAGGAAACTATAAGATCTCCAAAAGGCTTTATGAGGTCGTTAATGATCCTTTTTAGTTTTCCGAGCATGCACACCACATCCTGAAGAGATCTCGGTAATCCTAGGAACGAGATTGTAAAAGTCTTTTGTCCTTTTCCAGGAGTTCTAAAGTTAAATTTCAACCTCATTTTTTATCATGGAATAAATGAAGGTACGGCAACTTGTGGGTGAATTAATTGCCTAACATCAGAATTGTGCTCGTAGAACCGGAAAAAGCTACGAATGTCGGGATGATAGCAAGAGTGATGAAGAACTTTGGGCTGTCAGACCTGTATATGGTTAGACCTATGTTTAGCTCCTTTTCTAGAGCCTATTCTGCTGCTATGCGAGCAAGGGAACTGCTTTACAAGGCCAAAATATGTGTAAACCTAGATGAAGCTTTGGAAGGGGTAGATCTGATAATAGGGACTACAGCCAAACCAAGCAAGCACTCAATTGTAAGAAGATCAGTTGAACTCAGCGAGTATGTAAAGGAACTTAGATGGGATGCCAACTATGCCCTTGTATTCGGCAGAGAATCCACTGGGCTCAAAGTAGATGAATTAAGGAAATGCGATGTTGTCTTGACCATAGCAGCCGATCCAACATATCCAACCCTCAATATCGTAAATGCAGCAGCAATAATACTGTATGAGTTCTATATGTGGAGCAGGAAGCTCAAACAACCAGTTGAGCCAGCTAGAAGAAGAACTCGAGAGGTGATGGTGAACTATATTAGTGAGATAATACATACCCTACCACTGCCAGATCACAAGAGGGAGAGGGCCCTCGCCCTCATATCTCGAATCATATCGAGAACATATCCCTGTGGGATATCAGAGGGCGAGGCGGCTTATCTCCTAGGCGTGGTCCGAATAGTTAGAGACATTGTAACTGGTGGTGCTCATGTCTAAGAGGCCTGGATATTGCTATAGAAGGCTGCAAAGACCGTATACTCAGAAAAAGTTCATCAAAAGAATACCCCAGAGCAAAGTAAGGAAGTTTGATCATGGAAATCCGACAGGAGAGTTTGATTATCAAGTCAGTTTAGTCGCTACAGCAAGCTTTCAAGTTTTATCTAAAGCTCTAGAGGCTGCTAGGATGTCGGTCATATCTCAACTGAGGAAGAGGATAAGTGACAGAGAGGGCTTTTTCTTCAAGATACTTCCTTATCCACATCATATTGTTAGGAGGCATGCGATGGCATCAGTTCACAAAGCAGAGAGACTGCAAAAAGGTATGAGATTAGCATTTGGCAAACCTCAAGAGAGGGCAGCTAGAATTAAGAGAGGACAAACTCTGTTAATAATAAAAGTGAGAGCTGAGGATCTAGATGCAGCCAGATATGCTATGAAGATAGCAAAATTGAAATTGCCTCCATTTACTACTGTAAAGGTGGAGAAGATAGCAAAAGTTGAGGAAAAAGTGGTCGCT
>QMVZ01000127.1 GCA_003661365.1 Thermoproteota archaeon
CAGTGTACTGCTGCAAGCAGTCGATGAGCTTGAGAACGGACCTCAGAGGCGGCTCTGGGAGCTTGTTGTTGTAGTTGTCATAGCCGATGTAGACGAAGCCTGGTTTTATGTCCCTTATCCAGGAGCACATCGTTGAGATGCTGAAGTTCATCACAGGCTCTATTGAGACCATTTTCCAGAAGCCACGGATGTCCTTCATGGCCTTGTATCTCTCCACTGGAGGAGGAGCCTTGCTTATCTCTGGGAAATGAAGGTTGGTCTCTATGGTTGTACCTAAGATGGCGTTCTTATCGAAGAGATCAAGGAAGTCGAAGTAACGTGCTGGATTCTTGGTTTGAAAGAGGAACCAAGTCATTGGAAACTTCTTTGTGTACTCTATGACCCGCTCGATCCACTCCGATGGAACCCAAGGACCAAAGAGGTCTCCCATGTCGCAGACAAATACGAATGCGTTGGGTCTGAATCTGGTTCTAAATTCGTTCTCATGAAATCTCGGTTTGAACCCATCTCTGTACTTTTCCAGGCAACGTTTCAGCCTTCCTTCAGCCAGTCTCTTAGCCCAGCAGTAGACGCAGTTAAAGTGGCAGCCAGTAACTGGATTCCAAGTCCTGGTGACGATGTCGAACATCCTGCTTTTAGTGTTCATGCTTCCTGCCTCCGTTCTGCATGACTTTCCTGTATAGTTCGCAGGGATCCAATGGATCGATTAGGTAGCGAAGGAACCATGCCTCTGGTCGCTTCATTGGGCAGGTCTTGCAGTCGAGGAGTTCCTTCATGATTCCACCTCCACAGTTTCAACGTAGTAGAGCCAGCCAGAGTAGATCCTCTTGCGATTGAGTTTGAAGATGTCGTCTACCCATTCCTCCCAGCTATCGTAACCGCTGAATGGTGTGAAGTGGTGCAGCCCTATCAGATCCGTCTTAAGGATCTCGAAGACAAAGGCATCGCAGATCTTCTTTCCTCCCCTCTTATCAGTGATCCAAGCCCTTCCTGTAGGTCTCCTCTTTGCCCTGAAGGTGAAGACGAAGCCCTTCTCTAGGAGATGCTTCCTCGCCTTCTCGCTGCTGAAGATCATGACCCTCGGCTTATCGTTGAATCCTAAGCCCAGGCGAAGATGGAGGATCAAGCGGAGGAGGAAGTGCGGGGGTATCCTGTCGGCTATGATAAGGCTTGTTGCTTCCTCAGCCATCAGCCAGCACCTTGTCTATCTTCTTTCTTATTTCGGTGAGAGCGTTCAGGAACTTGAGTTCAGCTTCTGGCGGTATTTCCAGCGATAGTACTGCGTGATCCTTCCTCAGCTGAATCCAGAATCCTTCGAAGTCGAAGTAGAAGTGGTAGTTTATGTCTCCAAGGTCTATTCCCTTGTTTTTAGCCTCTTCTATTGCTGCAAGGAGGAAGTGCATGGCTTCGAAGGGATTCTTGAAGCATTGGGATGCAAAGAAGCGCCCGTCCATCTCTCCATCGATGTCTTCGGTCCAGACCTCAACGGTGAAGATGCAGGTTCCAAGTTTTTTGTAATCAAATGAGGAGACAGCGTGCTTCTTTCCCTTGCCATTTATTTCCCATCTCATTCAGCCAGCACCTCTTCGTTTAGTTTTGGCTCATTCAATTGCTTGTGGACCCTTTTGAGCCAGTAGAAGAACCATTGTCTCGATCTGATGGGTTCCTTTAGTGAGTCGGTCCTATGCCAAAGGTTGTGTGGCCACGTCACGCTATCGAAGCTGTCTATGTAATGCCTTATGAAGCGTAGAGAGTTCATTTTCGGACCAAAGACATGGAGCCATTTGTCAGGAAGCTCCTTCCTTGCTATTTTTATCGTTTCTAGGATAATCTTGGCGTCTGGCTCAATACACAACATAGCGACAGCAAAGAAGTGTTTAGATTCTAGGATTCCATCTTCCCTTAGAAGAGCAATGTGTCGAAGTATTGAGGAAGGCCTGCGTGCATGACCCTGTATTGGGATAAGCCACTCTATCCCTGGGAACTTTTTTAGGGCTATAAGTATGTTCTCCTCTGTTCTCTCAATGTTTGTAACCTCTTTGCTCTTCCAAAGCCTTTGAGGAACGTAATCGTCTGGGTAATCAGGAACTGTAGCCAAGATTTTAGCTTTTGGACATATCCTCTGCGCTTCTTTGTACATGATGGCCTGCTTATGTATGGCAAGCTCGGGTCCTCCAGGATAGTCGTCGTATTTCCCATGTTTGAAGATGCCGACCCCTGAGTCTATGATAATCATCCTTATGAGGTCCTTGTAGCGCTTTAGGTATTCGAGAGCCTCTTTTTCGCTCTTTTGGTTGATCAGAACGTATGGATAAGCTACTGTTTTTGGAGGCCATGTGAAGACTATGGGTTTCTTCATTCAGCTAGCACCTCCCAGCTTCGCAAGCAGGGTCTGGAGCAGGTTGATGATCAGAGTCCCCTGCTTCGCCTGGATCTCGTACCCCTTCCTAACCTCGTTTACAAGCAAAGCTGTTGATTGAACTACCTGGAAGGCTGGAAGCCCTCCTTGAAGTAAGACAGCGATCTGGTCAGCGGTAGTTGGACCAGCGTAGGCTTCTACTCTCATTACCTCATCCGTTTTCTGGTAGAAGCGAAGGAACCATCCCGAAAAATCGGCTACGGTAAGCTCCTTGGCTGGAGTCTCGCTGACCTTAACGTGTCCGCTGAGATGGTAGTTCTTAACGATTACGTCCTCAAGCTGGGGCCTTACCCCCGTCAATTTCTCTACTAGGGAGCAGAACTTATCGAGAGCGAGCAAATAGGCAGCATCATCAAGTCCTGGATGGTCATCTGGTACTGAAATTACTCCAGAGACCTTGTTCCTCTTGGTTCCTAGGGTTACGGTAACCTTTACTACTCCTATTTTTACCTCCTTGCTCTTGTGCTTTCGTATGTGAAAGGGAGGGGTCCATGAAAGAAACAGGTCGTGCACTCGTGGGATCTTGAAGAATCGAGCGTTTTGGGGAGCCTGCCACCCCATGGGTGGGGGAATATCTAATGAGGTGTAGTACCCTCTCCTTACCCTCTTTATCAATCCCAGCTTTCTTAGTTTGTAGATGTACTTTCTGGTTGTGTTGTACTTTATCCCTGTTTGGAAAGCGATTTCCTTTGGCGTTACTGGGTGATCCGACTTTCTTATGGCTTCGAGGATGCGCTTCTGTGTTGGGGTTAGATGTGGTGTTGTAGATGGTTGAGTATATCGATTAGAGAAATTTGGAGATTTTGATGTCCTGTGTTCTTTAGGCATTTTTCTCCCTCCCCTGTTTTATTAGGCTCTTCAGGAAGCAGTCTAAGAGGAAATGAGCGGTTGCAACATCACCTCTTACTTCTATTCTGACTCCTCGGTTTATGCGATGGACTGAGAGGGTGAATTCTGGAGGACTGTCGAATTTCGGAAGATCAACGTTGAAATCAGCCCTCAAAAGTCTGATTCGTGCTATCTCTTTGTAGTGCTTGAGGAGTTCTGATATTCCGAGATAGAGTTCGTAAAGGACATCTGGCCATTCTGGTGGTTTAATGGGGTTCTTGGTGCAACCTATGGAGAAGTGGATTACTTTTTTCTCGGAACGTTTGAGTACCCTATATTCAATGGTTCTTCCTCTCTCAAGACGAACTCTTTTGATAGCTACCTCGTTATTTCTCATCTTTTTTGTCTTCCAGAGTTTAAATGCTCTCTCTATCGCTCTATCTATGGCCTGCTCTTTGATTAGAATGATTCCTCTAATGTTGTGAGATGGATAGTGTACGCCTAAGTATGGATCAAAGTTCTTGCAGAAAGTAGTTGGAGGTATTTGCCAGGACCAAGGAGCCCATGATCTCTTGCAAGTCTTTTGACAGGCTTGGCATACTTCGTGAATAGAAGGGGGTGGTGTTGTTACTTCTTCTGGCGTCATTCCTTCTCTTTGCCTCCCTCGAATCGCCAGAACTTCGGTGGTACGTGCTCCTTGTCCGTGACGATGATAGCTATGGAAAGATGTGCCTCTCCAACCTTCCCAGGCATCAAGGGCCTTATGTCAGCTTTGGTGAAGGCATCCCCGCTTATGGCGAAGCTGATTTTGAAGCGGTTTTTCTTCCTGGAAGGTGCTAGAATTTCCAGGATATCGGTGCCAACGACTATTATGGCGTCGTCTGGAATTTCCTTTTCGAGGGATTTTAGGAGTAGCTCTTTGTTCGTTACTATCGTAGTCATCTATCCTCCCTCCTCCCTCAATTTGACTGTGAAACCTCGGTTCTTGAGTTCCTTAGCCAGCTCTTGGAGCCTTTCGATGTTTTTGTGATCGACAACCAGATGAAAGTCCACATCAATTAGTTCGCCCTTTGAACAGAGGTCGTAGTCTGGACAATCTTTGCAAGTCTGTGGTGCTTTATCGTGGAATGGATGTTTTGGATCTTTGAGGCATATCTCGAAAAAGGGGTTTTTCTTTGTGATAGTAGTCATTTCCTCTTCCCTCTCGTCCAGAACTTGAGCAGAAGTTCAGTGGCAAGCAGTAAGAGGAAAGAGGAAAGGAGGGTGAAGAAGAGCGTCTCAATCATTGGGTCCATGCTTAGATCACCCTTTCACGTCCAGATATTGGAAGGGTTATTGGGATCCTGATTGGTGGGGTTATACCTTGCCCAGCATCTTTTTATTAGGTCGAAATATTCCCAATAACCAAGTCCCTTGTCCCTGTGCCTGAAATCAATGCAAAGCGGTGTTCTCCACCAAGTTTTACCATCAAAGATATACTTCCACCATCTTAAGGGTATGTCCTTAAACTTTCGTGAAACAGTCATTCCTCTACCCCCAAATTCCCCATCTCGATACCGTGCGCTTTGGGCTGGCGATGAAGAAGGTGTGGCATTTAGGGCACTCTATGCTTACCAATCTGTCGCTTGTGATTATTTTCGTGTGGCAGTGAGGGCACTCGTACTCATA
>QMVZ01000128.1 GCA_003661365.1 Thermoproteota archaeon
CTTAGATGGCTTCTATGGGTTAGCGCCTTTTAAAAGGACCTCTTACCCCCCACACAAGGGTTTTATACCGCTATCTCCTCAAAGGATTTTGTATGCTAGAGACAGAACTATACCGTCCTTTCACCATATTAGGATTGTTTCTAATGTTGTTGGGAGCTATATTTTTGCTCTTACCTGTGATACTCAAGTACATACCTGAAATCGAAAGGCTCCCGTCGATCATAATCTACGTTTACCGACGGGGCAACTTCTTTTTCGTGACTTCACCAATCCTGATCATAATCTCTCTGATATCTTTGCTCTATTACCTTCTCAGAGTTGCCACCAGATCATAGCTAAGGCTAAGTTCTATGAGCTTTAACGGAGTACTTGAGCCATATGCGTTTATTGAGCTAATGTATGTTGAAATCAACCAGATTTATCTCTTCCTTTGTAGAATACATTTATAACGGAAGAAGTTTTCACCTTTGTGCAGATTAATCCTTATTGGTCAGACCCTAAAATAGGAGATCTAGGTCTCACAGATTGTATTCTGAGCTCACCTAGACCTGAATTTGTAGAAATCCTAAGATCTAAGAGGAGGGTTGCCAAAGAAGCTTGTAAGCTCATCCTCAAAGAAAATCCAGATGCCGAGCTAGTTGCAATCCTCGGCTCCGTTGCCTTAGGTGACATAATCGGGTGGTTCAGCGACATAGATCTCCTTGCAATCGGAGAAAGTCTTCCTGAAAAGGAGAAATTTATGGTATTGGAACATGAACCCCTGTTCATAGAGTACCATCGCTGGAGGAGCTTTGAGAACCTCTTAACAAGGAGATTGATAGATATTTGGATGATTTTGTCTGGTTTTATGGAGCTTCATTAGAAGCCCTCAGGAATGGGATGACAATGACTGCCTTAGGAAAGCTCCAAAGGGCATTAACTTACCTGTTACGATATTTTCTCGTGAAAAACAAAATATTGCTGAGAAAGCCATTGCCCGATGAGAGAACTCTGGCTCAGCTGCAAAAATCTTCAGTCCCCAAAGAACTCATTAGCTTAGTTAAGGACATGTATGAGAAAAAGGTAGGCATAAAGAGTCTTTTGATGAAAACAAGAGAAGTTTATCAGAAGGTCACGGAACAACATCTATGGCTAGGTCAAGTTCCCATTTAGCTGGACTCTTAGTCTCTTCACAGCATCAAACTACGCCTTTTTCTTGAGAGACACTAAGAGAGCAAAAAATGGCAGGAAACATAGTGAAAGAGGCCAAGAGGCTAGGAGTAAAAGTAGTTGCTTTTCCAGAGTGCAGTCACGCTAAGAGAACTCTCTTCAAATTTTGGGATGAATGGTTTGGGGAGCTTCCCTTTGAAAGGGCCAGCATACTCCAGCTAATAGATCAGTACATAAGAGAAGGAAAGATAAAGTTGAAAAAAGGGATTCTAAAGGATCCAGTCACTTATCATGACCCATGCAATCTTGGAAGGAATTCAGGACTTTATGAGGAGCCAAGGAAAGTGCTATACATCATCTCAACGGATTTCAGGGAAATGAACCCAAACAGAAAGAGAAATTGGTGTTGTAGTGGGAGGAGGTCTAGTTGCTGCTCCTGAGCTCAAAGAGGTGAGGATGAAGGCTGACAAAATGAAGGCAGAGCAAATAAAGAAGGTTGGAGCAAAAGTCGTTGTGACTGCTTGCGAGAATTGCGTACTTCAGCTCAAGGACCTTAACGAACGCTATGGACTTGGTGTTGAAATTAGAAGCCTGCTAGATTTAACAGCTCAGGCTCTTGAAGTCAACAGAGACTCTGCTTAAGATCATTTTGTCTTTCTAGAAGAAAGAAGTAGATAAGAGTCTAGGCTAGAAGGTGCATCTAAGTCCTCTGCTTATTTTGATCAGCCTATGAATTAAGGCTCGTTTTTCTCAGGCAAAGTTCCTATTGGAGTCTTTCCACCATAGCCTATAATCACCCAAATTACCCTTGGCTTTGGTCCCTTCCACAACCTAGCAAGAACTTCATCTATGTACGTTTCAGCCGCTTTCCTCGTCTCGATCCTCGTATTTCCAGCTAATATCACAACCTTGTCCTTGTAGAAAACACCCATAGCACCTTCAACAAGTAGGCTTCTCTCCTCTTCTTCATTTAAATAGCCAGAGACTATCTCTCCTATCCCCTCATACGCCTTAGGACCCCCAAGAATTATAACAAGTGACGGATTGAGCCTCTCAATCTTCCAGTACTCATGTGGATGAAGGATAAAACAAGAAAATCCCTTTTTCAACGCGTATTCCTTCAGATATCTAGCGGTCGGCAAGTCAACTGAGTTAGAAACGATTGCAATAAGTTGAAGGCCTGCATAAATCTCGAATATGGGAATATAGGCTGATAAGAGCAAGATAAATGCGATGAGAACTGCTAAATTTTTACCTCCCATTTTGTCTTTAAACAACTAGTCAATAAAAGCATATTTCGGGAGATTCGTTAACAGATTCTTTGAATTGGCCCAACTTCTTAACAAATTATGGAGATAAGAAGGATTTAGAATGAATTGATTGAACAAGTTACTCTTACCGAGATAAAAGGCCTATGGGCCAAAAATCTTTTCATAGGGAGACTTCTAACCCCGGAATTTTCACCTTCTCGTACAATATGTCCAAAGCCTTCATTACAGCTGAGATCCAGACGAAGTAAATTAAGGCTATGAAGGTGTAGGTCTCGAAGACCCTCCATGTATGGCCAGCTATCGTTTTACCAGCAGATGTAAGCTCTCTTTCACCAATTATGAGCAGAGCTGCAGTACTCTTCGCAAGAGAGCAGAATTCGTTGCTCCATGCTGGTATGACGAGCCTCATGGCCTGAGGTAGTATCACGTAAATTATGGCTTGAAACTTGGAAAGTCCCAAGGACAGGGCTGCCATCATCTGATCCTCGTAAATCGATGCCATTGCTCCCTTTATGTAGCCTTTTTGGTATGCAGCGCTGTTTAAGCCGAAAACTATGAGGCCCACAGTGAAGCTATCGATCTGTATGTCTAGAAGCGTGGGTATGCTGAAATAGAATATGAAAAGTTGAACTAGCAGGGGGCTTCCCCTGAAGAACTCGACGTAAAGCTTAATCAGCGTCGATACTATTTTTCCGCCATAAATGTCCCCTATAGCCAAAATGGTTCCTAAAACAAGTCCCATCGCTATCCCAAAGAAAGTAACCTCAACCGTGGTCAGAAAACCTGAGAAAATCAGGTGAAGGTATTCGAAAAGGAAGTACATTTTAATCCCTTGCAGTCTGCTTAATCAGCCTTTCCATGAACCTTCTAGCTCTGTCAGTTTTTGGCATTGTGAAGAAGTGGTCTGGAGGTCCCCTCTCGACTATCCTGCCTTCATCGAAGAATATCATCTCATCTGCTACCTCCCTATTGAAGAGCATCTCATGGGAAATAATGAGCATCGTCGTTCCCTTCTTGGCAAGTTCCCTTAGTATGTCTATCACTTCTCCTGTCAGCTCCGGATCAAGAGATGAAGTTGGCTCGTCAAGTATTATTATCTCAGGGTCCATAGCTAGAGCCCTGGCTATTCCAACCCTCTGTTGTTGTCCACCAGAAAGCTGAGCCGGATAATGATCGGCCCATTCCTCCATCCTTACCTCCCTTAAGGCCCTCCTTGCTCTTTTCTCTGCCTCCTCCTTTGACATCTTCAGGACGCGCCTTAAGCCAAGCATGACGTTTCCCAAAGCTGTAAGGTGGTTGAAAAGCCAGATGTGCTGGAACACGAAACCTATCCTGGCCCTTGCCTTGTTCAAATCTACTCCAGGCCTGGTTAAACACTCACCTCTTAGGAAGACATCCCCCTTTGTTGGTTTAGTAAGCATTGCAAGACATCTCGCCAAAGTGCTCTTTCCAGAGCCGCTTGGTCCGAAAAGAACCTTTATCTCCCCCTCTTTTATTCCCAAGGAAACATCCCTAACAGCAACCACTTTCCCATAGATTTTCCACAAATTCCTACACTCCAAAACTATTTCGGCCATTTCAAACACCTTAAAGTCCCAATTGTTTCTTCTTCCTAGTTCCCCACATGTCCAAATATGTAGAAAGCGGAAACGTAAGGAGAATATACAGGAAGGCCGCAGCAAAGTACGGAAATACCGTATCCAGGGTTACCTTTCTAACCACATCAGCCCTCTTCATCATTTCTAAAACTCCAATGATGAAAGCATAGGAGGAATCCTTCACTAAGAGGGCGTATTCGCTTCCCAAGCCCGGAGTTGCAGCTATAAACGTTTGAGGTATCATCACGTAAACTATTGCCTGCAACCTTGAGAGTCCTAGCGATCTGGCTGCAACCATCTGCTCTTCTCCTATTCCTCTTATCGCCCCTCTAAATATCTGAGACTGGTTTGCTCCACTTCTTAGTCCTAAGACAAAGGTTGCTGTGAAAAACGCGTTCTTAAAGGGCTCTCTGAGATGAGAGCCGAAGCCGAAGTAGAAGAAGAGCATAATAACTATCTCTGGAACGCTTCTGAAGACTTTCTCATATGCATCTACAAGTATTTGGAATGGTTTGCTTCCATAAGCCCTTATGAAGGCTAAGGGAAGCCCTATGGCCAATCCTAAAAAAAAGGAGAGGATTGATATCGCTAGAGTTGTTGGAACGCCCATTAGTATAAAGGTCAGCTTCTCTAGAGGGGACACTTCTCACCACTCGTCAGCCGCACTTCCACTTTGCCTTTAGTTCGTCGACTTTGCCCTCGGCAATTAGGTCTGCGAGGACGCCATTTATCTTCCTTACCAGCTCATTTGCCTCGATGTTTGCGACGAATGCAACCGGGTAGTAAGGCCTCC
>QMVZ01000129.1 GCA_003661365.1 Thermoproteota archaeon
CAACGAGACATGTGCTGGAAATAGAGCTGAAACCAGTTGATCTCCCCCTGAAATTCCTGCTTAATGCAAGGAAGGGAGGCGATTTGTTTTGAAAATAAGGGTTGATATGTCTGAGAACGAAATCCCGAGGTTTTGGTACAACATCTTGTCTGATCTGGGGGAAATTCCCCCCATGATGGACCCAAGGACAAAAGAGCCCTTGAGCACCGATGCCTTAACTGTTCTGTTTCCAAGGGAATGCGTTAGGCAAGAGGCATCAAAAGAAAGGAGGATAGAGATACCTGAAGAGGTTAGGGAGCAATACATTAGGATAGGGAGGCCTACTCCTCTATACAGGGCTAAGAGGCTAGAAGAATACCTCAAAACCCCCGCCAAGATATTCTTCAAGAGGGAAGACGTGACTCCTACTGGAAGCCACAAGCTTAACACGGCCTTAGCTCAAGCCTATTACGCAAGGCAGGAGGGAACCGAGAGGCTAACAACGGAGACAGGAGCAGGCCAGTGGGGTTCAGCCCTATCCTATGCTGGAGCAATGTTCGACCTAAACATCTTGGTCTTCATGGTGCGGGTGTCCTACAACCAGAAGCCATACAGAAAGTTTGTGATGAAGCTTTACGGAGCTGAGGTAGTTCCATCACCAAGCGACAGGACGGAAGTGGGCAAACGCTTCCTAAAGGAGGATCCAGAACACCCAGGATCTCTAGGAATAGCGATAAGCGAAGCAATAGAGGTCGCAGTCAAGGATGAAAAGAGCAAATACTCCCTAGGAAGCGTCCTCAACCACGTCCTGCTTCACCAAACCGTGATAGGGCTGGAAGTCCTTGAACAGCTCAGAAGGCTTGAATTGAAGCCTGACGTCATGATAGGATGCGTTGGTGGAGGGAGCAACTTTGCAGGATTCACTTTCCCAGCAATAGGCCGCGTACTAAGGGGAGAGGAAAAAGGAATGAGGTTCGTAGCCGCAGAACCTGTTGCATGTCCTTCCATGACCAAAGGGGAATATAGATACGATTTTGGTGATACAGCAAGGACTACTCCACTTCTAAAGATGTTTACCCTTGGCTGCGACTTTGTTCCTCCTCCCATACATGCTGGAGGACTTAGATACCATGGAGCCGCTCCAACTGTCTCCCTACTGAAGAAGGAAGGGGTCATAGAGTCCGTTGCCTATCCCCAAGAAGAGGTGTTCAAGGCTGCAAAGCTCTTTGCAGAGCTTGAAGGGCTGATACCTGCTCCAGAAACTTCACACGCTGTTAAAGCAGCAATTGACGAGGCTCTTAAAGCAAAGAAGGAAGTAAAAGAAAGAGTGATAGTATTCAATTACTCTGGGCACGGTTTGCTTGATTTAGTTGGCTATCACCAAGTCCTTGGACTCTGAGAGGGTCTTGGAGTCAAGCATCCCCTCTCTTTTTTCTTTCAAAAAGCTCAGCAATCCACGTGAAAGCTAAACTTCACGTAGTCGTAATTTTTGATGCTAAGGTTTTTGATCTTTAGAACCCGCTTCCAAGACTTTACTATCCGAACTCAACCAGACCTCAAGGAAAAGTCTCTCTCATAGCTCCTCAGTTTAACGAGGAAGATACCAGCTTCAATTACTGCAAGCACGAGGGACAGGGGGGCGAGGATGAATTTACTAGACATTGCCAAATGCCTACGTATTTTACCCTAATAACTCTAACTTCACTTCTTGACTCATAAATAGAGCCAAGATCATTTGAATGGATCCTATCCCCGCCTTTCGACAAGTATCTAATCTCTAATTGCTTTACTTTCTTTAGAGGGGATTACTCGGCGACTGACAGACGTGTCTCGAAGGAGAAGAGTAAAGAATATAACCTCTCTTATCGTGGGGTTCTTGCTCGTTGGTGTGAAAAGATGGCTGGCAACGTCCTCCTATGGTTAGGTTGTGTTTACAGGAAGAACTTAGTAGCGGAGAAAGAGAGCATATTGTCGGTGTTCAGGGCGGCTGGTGTGGACTTCGAGACGTTGGATGACGAAGGTTGCTGTTATCTCCCAATATTCCTCGCCGGAAAAACTGATATGGCAAAAGAACGTGCAGATGAGCTTGAAAGCGTTCTATCAGGGTATAGGATGATAGTAACGCCCTGTCCCGCTTGTTACAGGATGTTCAACCAGATTTACCCTGAAGAGCTCGGAAAGAACTTGAGACCAGAGGTGCTTCATACCAGTCAGTTTTTCCTAAGGCTGATGAAGGAAGGCAAGCTTGCTCCCAGAAAAGAGGTCAACATGAAGATAATGTACCACGATCCTTGTGAGCTAGGGAGACACTCGGGAGTTTACGACGAGCCCAGGGAGCTTATATCTCTAATCCCTGGACTCGACCTCTTCAAACAGAGGTATGAAAGAGAAAAGGCAATTTGCTGCGGAGGAGGTGGTCTTCTTTCAGCATTCTTCCCATCTTTGGCCGCTAAAGTCGCAACAAGGAAGCTAGAAGAGGAGGATAGGGTGCCAGATGATCTTGAAGCCATTGTAACAGGTTGTCCCCAGTGTATCTCAAACATAAGGGCTGGAATCCGTTACTTGAAGAACAAACAACTGAGGATGAACTTGAAGGTGATCAACATGGCCCAGCTAATTGAGATGTCGCTTGGGAGGTGAATATTATGGTAGAGAAAAGCGAGATGGAGAAGATCTACATGGATTACCTTAGACAGCTCAGCAAGGCATCTGCAGATAGATTTCTAAGGCTTGCTCTTTCTAGAGCCGTGGAATCTTATCGAAGGAACACCGAAACTGCCTTGAGGCTCTTCCCATACACAGTTGAGCTTGCTGAGAAGCTAAGGGAGATAAAGGAGTACTCCTTGCTCCATGTTGATGAGCTAATATCCCAAGCTAGGGACATGATAGAGGACTTGAAGGGGCACTTTTACCTTGCAAAGACACCTGACGATGCCATGGACTACATAGGAGACCTGGTAAAGCCCGGAGACATAGTTGTCAAGTCAAAGAGCCTAACCTCCGAGGAGCTTCACATGAACCCAAGGCTTGAGGAGATGGGCTGTGAGGTCTACGAAACGGACCTTGGGGAGTTCCTGATACAGCAGCTTAAGAGCAAACCAATGCACATACTCTCTCCAGCTATACACGTTCCAAGGGAGAAGGCAGCTGAGGTCATATCAAAGGCAGTTGGGAAGGAGCTGCCCCCAGACATACCCTTGCTAGTTGGGGAGGTAAGGAAGCTCCTTAGAGGGAAGTTCTTCGAAGCAAAGGTTGGAATAAGCGGCGCAAACGTCATAGCTGCTGAAACAGGCTCAGTCTTCATAATAGAGAACGAGGGAAATGCTAGACTTGTTACTGGCCTCCCTGAGAAGCATATAGTTATAGCTGGGATAGAGAAACTCGTCCCATCGTTGCTCGATGCGATGATAGCTGTTGAGGTAACCTCAAGGTACGCGAACTACAAAGCACCTGCCTACGTAAGCATGATAAGCTGCCCAAGCAAGACAGGGGATATAGAGAAGCAGACAACTTATGGCGCTCATGGACCTAAGGAGTACCATGTCATACTGTTAGACAACGGAAGGAAGGAGATGATAAAGGATCCAATTTACAGACAAGCACTTTACTGCCTTAGATGCGGTGGCTGTATGTACAACTGCACAATCTATCCGCTAGTTGCTGGAAACTTCGGTTACATCTACATGGGTGGAATAGGGGTTCCTCTAACCAGGTTCTTGCTAGGGGGCTTGGAGAGAGCCGCTCCAATTGCCTACACCTGTACAATGTGCGGAAGATGCGTCGAACACTGTCCAATGAAAATAGATGTCCCGAAGATTGTTCAGAAAATAAGGGAAGAGGCTGCAAAGGCAGGAATAATGCCTGAAAGGCTTAGGGAGAACTTAGGAGAGATAACTGGAGTCAAGATATGATGCAAAACTTGTAGCAAGCGAGATATTACAAATCGAAAGGTTTTTACTTCGAAGGGTGATCTCTCGCCTATGGATCTAGCATTCCTGATCTTCGCCTACACAGCCGGTGCATTCACCTTTCTATCCCCCTGCTCTTTTCCCATGCTCCCCTCTTACATCTCTTACTTCTTGAGGAGAGAAGAAAGGTCTGAGAGCATGCTAGCCCTTGTATTTAACGGCATAAAGCTAGGCTTTATCACGAGCCTAGGGTTTCTCGTGGTCCTGATCGTAGCTGGATCCCTCATGTCTCTTGCCTTGGTACAGATAGGAAAGCTCATCCCGTATTTTGTCATGGCGGTCGGTGCGATCTTTGCAGCCATGGGGATCCTTTACTTAGCTGGAAAACAAAGATCCTTCGGCATATTCCTGAGGGCATCTCATTTCATCCACAAGAAGTCTGGGAAGAAGCTTGGACCCTTCCTTTATGGAATTGCATACGCTCTGGCTGCAATGGGCTGCTCACTTCCAATGTTCCTTGTCATAGTCTCTGGATCTGCAGCCTTCAGCCTTAGTTGGGCGATGCTCTCGCTTATATCATACTTCCTAGGGATGACCTCCCTTATGATTCCAGTATCAGTTCTGACCTCTTTGTCTGGAGGCCTGGTATCGAGGAAGTTCATGAATGCGTTGAACTACGTTGAGAGGGCTACGGGCCTGATATTGTTGATTACGAGAATCTATCTCATCTGGTTTGAGGCGCGAGTCCTTCTCCTTTGAATATTAGTCGCAACCTTTACGTGTTTAGGGAGCCTCGACTACTTTAATGTAGATTTCCAACTCACTGTCTTTTATTTCTCCCCTCCAATCGAAGATGTAGCACTTAAACCCGAAGACCCACTCCGGAGGCGCATCC
>QMVZ01000130.1 GCA_003661365.1 Thermoproteota archaeon
ATAGCTTACAAATACTTCTTAGAGAACGTTAAGATGAACAAGGTAGAAGACAAAGTAAGGCCTATCTTAGGAGATGTAAGAGAGGTATGTCCCCCTATGTTCTGCTCTTTCAACAGAGTTCTAATGCCTCTTCCCAAAGAAGCCTATGAATACTTAGATTTAGGCCTAAGATCCTTGAAGGGTCCCCAAGGAATCCTTCACTTCTACTATTGGGGAGGTGAAGAGGCGTATCAAGAAGCCATCGAGCTGGTGAAACAAAAGGCACAGGAGCTTGATTTGAAGGCAGAACCACTCTTTTGGAGGAGAGTTTCGGCTTATTCTCCAAGGAAATGGAAGATAAGAGTTGACTTTCATGTTACTATAGGATGAGAGAAGCTTTATAGATTGACAGGAACATTTTAGATCGAACTTATTCACGGGCGATGATAAATGGAAGGATCACAGGACTTGGAGGTTGAAGATCTGAGCCAAAAATTAGATCTTTTGAAGAAACATTACTCTGAAGAGCTTGTGAGAAAGTATCTTTCGGGTATGGAGGGATTAAGAGAGGCTAGCGCTGGAGAAATGACCCAGATGATGTCCAGGAGATTCATCGAAATAATGAGTGGTAAAAAAGATGAGCTTATAAACGATTTTATCTCGGATCTAAAGCTCGTTGGCCTCTCCCTAAACCTTGAACTTGGGGATGAGTTGACTTCTAGAATTGTTGCGATATATGAGAAGGCTCTAAATGATATCATGTCAAGTTCTATACAAGTTATGGCGGATGTTGTGGAAGACTACTTCAAATGGAGTAAGAGTAATGACACAAGTTTAGTTTCAGAAAAGGTCTTCGGTCTCATTCAAGAGGCATCGGAGGCCATGGCAAAATTGGACATTTTAGAACATGAGATCAGGAAGAAAATGAGTGAGAGGTTTAAGAACGCAATTATTCAAGCCGATAGAAGATATAAGGCTCTTGCAATCCTTGAGCAGGAAGGAGAGCTCAGCGCTACAGAATTAGCTACGAAGCTGGGCGTTGTTGAGGGTACTGCAAGAAAGTATCTGGATTTCCTATTAGGAGAGGGGTTCGTCGAAAAAGACTTTAGGACTAGACCATATGTTTACAGGTTTATCTCTGCTCCATGGACTGTTCGGGTATCAGATGAGGAGGGATGAAGCTAATTCTTCTAGTGTCTCCGCTGTGCGAGGTGGCTTTGAGAGCTGCTGTTATTGCAAGAAAGGTCGCTAAGGATCTTGATATCGAGTTTGAGGAAATTTCAGTGACAGAAGAAAGAGGAGAAAAGTTAGCTCTTCGTTTACGAGTTACCCTGCTTCCAGCATATATAATAGACGGAAAGCTCGTTCATCAAGGCGTTCTGGAGGAGGAACGACTTAAAGAGATATTGACAAGCCAAGGAGAAAGACCTTGAGGGTCGACGTTCTTGTAGTAGGAGCTGGTCCAGCAGGCGGGTCTCTCTCTTTTTTGTTAGCTAGAGCTGGCTTAAACGTATTGATGATTGATTCTAAAAGGTTCATTGGGAAGAAAAGCTGTTCTGGAATCCTAGGATATAAATGCTTAGAGGAACTCCCGGTGAACGTTGATCCCTTTGTCGTCTCGGAAATTAAAACTGGGATCTTTGAGTCTCCAGGTGGAGTAAAGATAAGATTTGAAGGAAGAATTGCCAAAGTCGTTGACAGAGTTCCTCTTGATAGAGAGATAATTGACGTAGCTCTATCTAATGGTGCTAAGATACGTACAGGATGCAGATTTGTTGGAATAGAAAATGAAAAAGCGATTATTTTGGGTGAAAACGGTTACGAGAAAATATCATTTAAGTATCTCGTTGGGGCAGATGGCGTTTACTCAAAAGTCAGAGATGTATTGGGCTGGAAAATAGAAGCGCCGTATTTGGGGATTCAGGTCTTTTCTAACAAAAGAATATCACCAGAAGAGGGATTCATAGCCAAGATAAAAAGAGGAAGTAGGTTTCTTTGGATATACCCTTGGGGAGACAGGAGTAGAGTGGGCGTACTAGGCAAGAGAATCGATCCTCTTATGGAATGGATTAGAGAAATTGTTCCCAGTTTCACAGGAAAAGAAGTTGCTGCCATACCTTCAATGCCGCTGAAGAGTTTTCATAAAGGAAATGTAGCTCTGGTGGGAGATGCTGCTGGGCAAGTAAAACCTCTTAGCAGAGGAGGCGTGTACTTAGGTGTTAAGGGAGCAAAACTTCTTGCAAGTTCCATAATTGATTCTTATGAAAGAGATCTGCCTGTAATTGAAGATTCATATGAGAGGATGTGGTGGAGATTGTTTGGGTTTGAAATAAAAGCTGGCCTAGCTTTCAGAAAAGTCTTGGATCGCATGAATCCCAGGGAATTAGATTCTATCTTTTCATCATTGAGGGACTATGAAGCAAAAATTTCCTCTTTTGATATAGATCATCAGCTCAGCAGCGCCCTCATGAATGTTGGCTTCCTAGAACGATTGAAAATTGTGCTTTCGAGGCCAAAATTCTTTATAAGGCTTTTACATGCTCTTATATCATGTTATCTCACGTATTTATAGAATTACATTCCTAGCTAAAGCATTATCCCCTTAATGAAGTTCATAAATAGCTAACTGTAAGAATACCATAGAGAATTGGGTTCATGTAAAATTTGTGGTGCGAAAAGTCCATTAATCTCCGATAAGATTGGTGTTTGCCTCAACTGCTTTAGAGAAAATCCTGAAGAAGCCTTACAAATTGCTCAACAGCTTCTTCAAGCATCAAGAATTAAGTATGGCATGCCAACCCACCCACCAAGGGATCCGGATGGAGTACTCTGTGGGCTGTGTGGGAACAACTGTAGGATCGGTGAGGGCAAGAAAGGTTACTGTGGTTTGGTAACCAACATTGGAGGAAAGTTAGTCAGATTGGGAGGAACCAGGGAAAAGGGCATATTGGAGTGGTATTACGACCCCCACGTCACGAACTGTGTTGCGGCATGGTTTTGTCCCGCGATTGGAACAGGATATCCTAAGTACGCCTACAAGGATGGTCCAGAATACGGGTACTACAATCTGGCTGTCTTCTATGGATCTTGCACCTTTTCCTGTGTTTTCTGTCAGAATTACCAGTTTAAGAGACTAACTCAAAGATTAATGCCTGTTGTAAGTGCTGAGGAGCTTGCTTCAATGGTACATGACAAGGTGAGTTGTATTTGTTATTTTGGAGGGGATCCCTCGTCGCAGATGGAACACGCAATAGTTACCAGCAAACTAGCTTTAGAGAGAGCAAAAGAAGAGAATAGAATACTTAGAATCTGTTTTGAGACAAATGGTAACATGTCTCCTGGCTTTGCTGATGTCGCCATGCAACTTGTTTTAGAGAGTGGTGGCGTCATGAAGTTTGACCTGAAATTTTGGGATGAAACACTAAACATTGCTATGTGCGGGATTTCCAATAAAATACCGCTAGAGAACTTCAAGAGATTAGGGGAAAAGTACTTCGAAAAGAGGCCAGAGGTACCCATCTTAACCGCAAGCACACTCCTCATTCCAGGATATGTAGATGAAGAAGAAGTGGGTAAGATAGCCGAGTTTATCGCAGAGATAAATCCTGAAATACCTTATTCGTTGTTGGCATTTTACCCTTGCTTTGAACTTACTGATCTTCCTACAACCAGCAGAAGGCAGGCCCTTAGCTGCTTAAAGGTAGCAAAGGAGGCTGGACTTAAGTACGTGAGAATTGGTAACGTTCATCTTCTCTCATAGTTCAAGCGTCTCTTTGATGGAGATGAGTCTGAGGCCGTCCCTAAAGGAGGGTGGCACGTACTCATCGAATAACTCAGGGTAGGATGTGTGGATTGGTACAATTGTTTTCGGTTTTATCTCTTCTATCACAGTTTTGAGATCCTCTGGTCTTGCGTGACCAGAAACATGGATCCTATAATACTTCTTTAAGCCAAAATATGCCAACCAGTTAAGCAGTCTATCGAAACTCATAGCTAGCTCTTCATTAAAGGGTTCTGACCTGCTCAATATGAAAGTTAAGGGGAACTTCCTCCCATCCTCTGGCAATATGCCCATCAAAGTGCTAGGGCTGTTTGGAGTGAGTACAACGAAGGAATTTGGTTCTCTTGCCAGTTTCTTTCTATTCTCTCCCCAAACTACTGCTTCTGGGCCACAACGATCTTCTACCTGAGATATAAGCTCCTTTATGGCAGGTCTCCTTCTCTCCTCCTTAACTTCTTCCCAGCTCTCCCTCTTCCTTCTCCTACTCAGATAAAGGAGAAAATCTCCTATTTTAGGAAGATTCTTTATATTCGGATCCTCTTTCGAAAGTCTGTTAAGAATTAGAGCTTGTGTCTCTCCTATGATTAGTTGCCTTCCTAACTCTCTTGATAGGAGCCAAACAGTTCTAAGTCTGTCTATGTCGGTGGTGTTAGCTTCGATTAATATTAGTGAGTTCTCAGCAGTCTCGGACACTGCTTTCATTTCTTCTAGAACTTCTCTTTCGTTGGCAGCTTCCTTCTTGACCCTGAAAGGAGGGGGTGTTGAAGACATGTACATGTTGTGCTGCTCAAGCAATCTTATCATGGCTTCTTCGGGATCCGATTCGGGAGCCACCCTTGTTCCTTCCACTATCAACAAATCAGGTTGGAAATCCTCTGCTTTTTCCATGAAATCCTTTGAAAGATGAGAAACCTGCCCGTGAAACCTGAAATCTCCTGTATAAACAACCCTCTTCCCACCGGCCTCAATTAGGAAGGCATATGCACCCGGAATCGAGTGATCAACA
>QMVZ01000131.1 GCA_003661365.1 Thermoproteota archaeon
ACCCAGTTCTCCCTGGATTTAGGCCTGTAGCCATCGAAACCCAGGCTGCGCCAGTTACCGGTGGGATAGTCGATTCTAAGATCCCAGTAGCACCTTTCTCAGCTAATTTTTTGAAGATGCCATCCTTCTTCCTGGCTAGAGGTTCAAGGATGTTCCAAGAAGCTCCATCTAGCCCAATTACTAGCACTTTAGAGGATTTAGAGTCCAAAGATGACTCGCCCTTTAACTGAGGCAAGAGTATATTAAAAGAGTGAAGAGTTCAAGAAAGGCTGGCTTTGATCAATCCCTCCTTCGTTGGCGGAGCTTCTTAGCCTTAGAACAAAGATGTGTCTTAACATGGCCAGCAGCCCTCGTTGCTTGAGAGGAAATCCGATAGAAATGTCGGCTAAATCCCAAGACAAGATTTTAAACTTAGAAAAATTAGACGAATCGGCTCCAAATCTATTAGAGGGAAACGGACTTGAAGATTTTTTGCGTCACTTGGGCACCTTTTTCAAGGCGGATGGACGAAATTGCTGCCGAACTAAAGGCAGAACGTTGGGACTACTGCCTCCTATTCAAAATGAAGGTATTGGCCCCTTTTAGATACCTAATAATGGCTTTCAGAACTCTGATCGAGCTCTTCAAAAGGAAGCCAGATGTCATCATCGCACAAAATCCCCCGGTTTTCCTCCCAATAACTTGCTGGGTTTACTGCTTGCTAGCCAGATGCACCTTGATCGTGGATCACCACTGCATCTGGAGCGAGAAAACAATCCGATACCCCTTGCTAAGCAGAGTGATAAGGGGTTTAGAGGGGTTCATAGTAAAGAGGGCTGAACTGAACACGAGCCCTCACGATGTTTGGACGGAAAAACTGATCGAGCTCAGCCACAAAAAAGCGAAGGTCATAACGGTCATAGATTACGTCGAGGAGTTGCCGATGAAGAAGGTTTCAAGGGAAAGGTTTTGCAGGACCGATTATCTTGTGGTTTACCCGGGCGGAACTGGACCATATGAAAGACCAGACGTGGCAATAGAAGCAGTCAAGGAGCTTGAAGGTGTTACACTCGTCATCACAGGTAAAAAGGAGTTCTTGAAAAGGATCCTCCCTCATGAGAGCGACAGAATTGTGTTCTCAGGATTTTTGCCAGACGAAGAGTATTTTGGGCTGCTTAGAGAGGCAGATGTCGTCCTGAACATAACTGATGAACCGTACACCATCCCTCACTTCCTCTATGAGGTCATGGCCGCGGGAACGCCGATAATTTCAAGCTGGAACCTTCCAATTGCCAAGCTGTTTAACGGTTCGATCTATCTCATCGAAGAAAACAGTCCAGAGAACCTGAAGAAGGCCATAATTGAAATGCAGAGGAACAGAGAGGAATGGGTTCAAAAAATACGAAAGTTGCGCGATGATCTGAAACGTGTGAGAAGGGATCAGATCCAGGAGCTAATGGATTACATACAAAGAAAAGGATCCTGACGCCAAACCCTTTACGGCGGGATTAACTAAATTATGAAGCTCTTGGGAGAAAGAACATGAGAATTGTTATAAGCAAATTGAGGCTTCTGGGACTCTGAGGGTAATCGGATGAAGCTATTTCTCTTGGCACTAGACGGTCTTGACCCTCTTCTAGTGAAAAAATGGTCACCGCTCCTGCCACACCTAAGGCAGAAGAAATGGGGACCCTATCAGAGCACCAAGGAGAAATTAACGCCCTACTTGTGGGCATCTATCATAACAGGGCTTCCTCCGGAGGAAGCCTTGCCAGCAGTTCACTTCGTAGTTCCCGTAAATCCCATATTTAGGTGGGTTAAGAGGAACCTGAAGTTCCTGAGAGGACGCGGATTAGGCAAACTTGTGAAGAGAAGGTGGGTGAACAAGTCAGATCTTGCAGCACCAGCAATCTTTGACTCATTTAAATCCATAGTGATAGATTTCCCAGCCTACAATTGGCACATGGACTTCGAGATATTGGACAAGTATCCCTACTCAAAGGTAATTGGAGATAAGAAGAGGTCAGAGATCCTCTTCTCAACAGTAAGAAAGCACGATAGGGAGAAAATTAGGATGGCAGAGGAGCTTCTTAAGAGAGAAGATAACTGGGAAATGTTCGCAGTGTGGATCCACAGCACCGACATGGTAAACCACCTTTTTGGTAAGAACCTTGCAAGGGTCTTGAGGACGTACGTAACCGTTGATTCTTTCGCCAAGAGGATCCAAAGGTTGCTTCCGGATGACTGCGTCATGGTCATAATGAGCGATCATGGAGGGTTTAAGGGCGTTCATAGGGAGCTAGGTTTCGTTTCTGTGAACAGGGAAATGGAATTACCGAAGAAAATAATCGAATTCTACGACTTCTTCCTGAAGATACTAAGAGAACCAGCATAACTCGCTATTTACTGGTAATATTGCTTTGTGCCGAGAAATCTCTTAAGATCACCCAAAAAGCCGAAATCATAGGCTCCTGCCTCTTCATCTACTACGATAACTCTGAAAGATTCCAGCTCAACTCCCCTGAGCATGGGAGAAAAAGGAAGGGATCTAAAGCTGATGTCTGCCCCTGGGGCCAACGGGGAAATGGCTGGCAATATTACGAGATATGAGTTGCCAACTCTTCCAGCCAGATGGCACTTGAACTTTGTTTTAGCACCTACTTCATCCCTAAAGGTTATCGCTGGATGCTCATGTCCCATAATAATAACTCTGGCACTTCTAATGACGTCACTTGGCACTTCTTTGTGGCCGTGAGCGAAGAGGTAGTCATCAATAACAAAATAGGGATCGTGGAATGGCACATTTCTCCTCCTAAGTATTGGAATGAGGTAGTTGTCGTGATTTCCCCTGACAACGTGGAGCTTAACCCTAGTTTGAAGCGTATCCAGTAGGTCTAGCACTTCCACCCACTCCTGCCTGCTTGCCTCAGCAAACTCGTGTTTTATGTCTCCGACTATGACAAGGACCTCGGGATCGAGCTCTTCTAGGAGATAGATGATTTTTTGCTTTATTTTTGGGTATTGACTCTTCGGAAGGTGTATTCCACTCTCAAGAAGGGCCTCCTCATAGCCTATGTGAAGATCTGCAATGGCTAGGACCCTTTTATCTCCTATAAAGACTCCGTAAGGGACTGCCTCCATCCCTTCAATTATCTCCATTCTGTATAGCATAGGATTCCCTCTGTATCACCTTCATAACCATGTTGTGGAGCCTTGCAAGCATCTGCCTCCTGCTCTCCATCAGGACTATGTCGCTCATCCCTTGAAGCACTATGTTGTGGGCGAACGGAGATGGGACTTTGGTTGGTCTGAGCATGACCACTTGGATCTCCCCCTTGCGTATCTTCCTAAGAACTTCCATAGCGTTCTTTACGTCCATAAAGTCCTCCAAGATCTCCCTAAACGTCTCCTTTACCATCGGAAATTCCCTCAATTCCCTAACTGCCTCAAGAATCTTCTTTGCGTTAAACTGCCTCCTCCTTATGCTCGTTTCCGTCCCCTTGTAACGTCTGAGAAGCATCAAACCCCTTGTTGCCACATGTCTGAATCTTCTTTCAAAGAGCTCAGTCCTCTCCACGGCTTTCTTAAGGACCGAGGGCAGATCCTCTGGCTTTATGTCCATTAAGTAGGAGTGATGAACCTGAACGCTTGGAGGATATACGATGGCAAAACCGTGATCTCCAACGATGATTCCTAGGTTCCTCCTCACCCTCCTTCCAGCTAAATAGGCAACGGCCCTTGATAAAGCATCGTTCACCCTCCTACCGAAGAGAGCATGATAGACCACGTACTTCTTACCGTCTTCGTCAACGAAGACCTCTACCATAAGGACCTTATCCGAAGGATACTTTCTCACTCCTCTGGACTTCAGGTAAAGCCACTCCTCTGTAAAGTACTGGAGAATTGCGTTTGCTATGTTATGATCCGCTCTGCAATTCTTCATTATCCAATCCACAATTTTCTGGCCCCTAACTCCCTTCTCCAACCACTCGAACATCTTTCCCCTGAACCTTGAGATCTCCAAGGCCAGATCGTAGCTTAAAGGCAGCATCTCGCTAAACCAGCTGGGAACAGTTGGCTTCTCATCATAAGCGGGCATGACCACAGCTGTAAAGCCCCTCACCGTCTTGACGAACTCGTAAACCTTTCCTCCAAGGACAAACCTGTCCCCAGGCATCAGCCTCTCAAGGAACTCCTCCTCTATGCTGCCCAGCTTCTTACCGCCCAGGGTCCTTACCCTTACCCTAACCTCATCAGGAATAGTACCGACGTTTTGGGAGTAAATAGCCCTTGCAAGCTTGCCCCTCCTTCCGAAAACCCCCTCATCGGGGTCATACCAGATCTTCCCGTAAACCTTGTACATCTCCATCTGAGAGTAGGCCCCAGACAGATATCTGAGCACCCTCTCGAAGTCCTTCCTATCGAGATCTGTGTATGGATATGCCCTCCTAACGAGTTCATATGCCTCTTCTACGTTCCACTTCTGCTCAATTGCCATGCCAGCTATGTGCTGTGCCAGAACGTCTAGGGCATTTCTTGGCATGTGGGCCCTGTCCAAGTGCCCAGACATCGCTTCCTTCAGCATTATCGCGACTTCAACAGCATCATCCCTGTCTGAGCAAATGAAGACTCCCTTGCTCACCTCTCCAAGCCTGTGGCCAGCCCTCCCTACCCTCTGTATTGCCCTAGTTACCGATTTCGGAGAGCCAAGCTGAACAACGAGATCTATGTAACCTATGTCTATCCCGAGTTCCAGCGACGTCGAGCTGACTATCGCGCG
>QMVZ01000132.1 GCA_003661365.1 Thermoproteota archaeon
AATAATGTATTGCAGAGTTTCTCATGAAAGGTAGGATACCTAAGCTAAGACCTCTTCTGGCTAAGGAGGAATTGTTCTAAGGTAAGAAATGGACAAAACAAAAGGAAAAGAAGTAAAAGTCTGTAAGCACCCTTTTGATAGGATCTCAACCCTAGGAACCCTTAACATTTTCATTAACCCTGACCTTTAATAGATATTGGTAGCACACCGATGCATTCGTCTACCCCTTTAGTTTCTGAAGCTAAATGGCTTGAAGAACTTGAAAGCTTTGCCTCCGAGGTAATTGATAGGACCTCTGATTACGTTTGGGTCAGAAGGGACGATAGGCTACTTATCCTAAGACCAAACACGGTTCATTTCTTGAATGAAACCGCTGCCGAGATCTTGGACCTTCTTTACTCGGGTTCTACTGCTGGGGAAGTAGTCAGAGCGATTGCCAGCAAGTATGGGGTAAAGGAGGAGGTGGTGGCAAATGACATTAGGAACCTCCTTAAAACGCTTCTTGCTATTTTGAAGAGGCAATACAGTCCTATAGCTACACCAAGTCTTAGGAAAACAAGCTTTGGAGAGCATAAAATAGTCTACCCGGTTCTTTCCGAGATAGCTCTAACTTATAGATGCCAGAACAGATGTGTTTTCTGTTACGCAAGCTCTCCAAGGGCAACAGATGAACTTAGCACTGAGCAATTCAAGAAGATAATTTGGAAGATATTTTACGAAGCAAGATGTCCGACTCTAAGTTTTACAGGAGGAGAACCAACCCTAAGAGAAGATCTGCCTGAGCTAATAGAGTATGCTAAATCCCTTGGTGAGGACAAAAAGAGGATGAGGGTCAATCTCATAACAAATGGCATAAAGTGCGCTGATAAGGATTATGTGAAAGCCTTAGCAAAGGCTGGCTTGGATTCTGCTCAAGTAAGCCTTGAAGCTGGATCTCCAGAGGTCCATGATGTCATAACTGGAAACAAAGGATCCTTTAACAAGACGGTAAAGGGTGTGAAGAACTTCAGAGAAGCTGGCATCCACGTGCACACAAACACAACTATATGCTCTTTAAACAAGGATCATATGAAGGAACTAATTGATTTCCTAGTGGATGAGCTAGATAACGAATACTTCAGCGCAAACATGGTTATAAGGACAGGAACGGCACTTAAGAACGATGTAGGTTTAACGTATACAGAAATGGCAAAGCTTTTGCCTGAGATAATAAGCTACTCCAGAGAAAGGGGCATAAAGTTCGTATGGTATTCTCCCATTCCTTATTGTATATTCAATCCCGTTGCACATGGTCTTGGTTCCAAGTCTTGCGCGGCTTGCCATGGTCTCCTTTCGATTTCTCCAGAAGGAGAGGTCCTGCCATGCAGTTCATTCTCCAAAGGAGTTGGAAACATGCTAGAACAGACATTTGAGGAGATTTGGTTCAGCAGAGTGGCAAAGTACTGGAGGGAAAAGAAGTTCGTCCCTCCTCCGTGTAAAGAGTGTAAGCTTGTTGATATTTGCTCAGGAGCCTGCCCCCTATATTGGGATTCGGCTGGTAGCTTTGAGGAGATAAGCGGAAAAAAATCACCTTTCCGCTACTTTGTTTGGAGATTAGAAAGAAGAGTTTTTGGTAAGGTGTTTGGTGTTGGCAAGTAGAGGAGTTCTGGTAATCTCAGTGAGTTCGCTTGACAGTAAACTGGCTGGTTTGTCTCTGAAGATCAGGGAATGTGCCAAAAGACTAGAATCAATGGAGAACAAGGCCAAGGAAAAGTATCAACTCTTACTAAAGTATTTGGAACAATTAGAGGGGAAATGGGTTTCAAAGCTCGATAATAAAATGAAAGAGCAGTGCGGAAGGTTATGTGACGACATAGAGTACAGGATTGAAATGGAAAGAAAAGCGATAGAAGATAGGATAAAAGCGATTAAAGAGGAGTTAGCAAAGCTAGATGAAGAACTAAGTGTAATTCACGGTAGATTGAAGAAAGAAGCTGATAGGATGAAGAGAGCCAATCCGAAACTGAATGAGAAGGAGGAAAAACTCAAATCTAAAAGAAGAAGGCTTTCAATGAAGAGAGGAGAACTCCTCGTTAGGAAAGCAAGGCTTTCAAGAGGGATTATCAGAAGAATCCTCAATAGAAGGCTAATTAGGCACATAGATAGGGAAATAGAGGTTCTTGATAGAGAGATAGAGGATGTAGATCTGGAAATATTCAGAGTCAGGACGAAATGGCAGAATTTAAAGAAGAAATGGGAGCAGGAGAAGAAAGAGGCAGAAAAGGCATGGGCAGAGATCTTTGTCAGAATGGCTGAGCTAAAGCAGGAGCTGATTTTCTACCAGGATAACCTGGACAAATTAGCCCGAGAAGGGGGCATCAAGAGATTCATTTGGGACTTAGCTAAGAGATTTGCTGATCCTAATGCCTATGATGATCCTTTAATTTTAGAATGTTACCAAGAAGTCAGTAGGACAGTGGAAGAAAAGATCAAGTTGGAGGAAACCATTAAGGACCTTGCTTTTTCGAGAAAAATTCTTTTGGGCTTTGACAGAGGGATAAAGAGATTCAGAAAGCCTCTTGGCGCATTACGAGATGAGGAAAGTCGGTTTTCACAGTTACCTAAGCTGAGGATAAAGTACCCTAGAGTGTTGGATTTAATGTCTGCAGCTTTGGACAGACTGCTTCTTGCCATAGAAGAGTCAGAGGGAGACCCTGAGCTCACTGCTAAATCAATTAAGCCTTTGTTTGAGGACAAAGGTCCATTTAGCAGCGATCGACTAAAGAACTTCTTCGACGAGATTGGTAGTCGGGTAAAAGTTGCTGTTGACAGGCAGTGGGGGAGATGACGTGGCATGAGAAGGTCATTTTTGTTAGTTTTTGTCTTTCTTGTTCTTGTTCTTGCTGGAATTGCTTACCAAGTTTCTTGTCAAGAAGTCACAATTGAGAAGGTTGTAGTATGGGTTGTCCTGAGATCTGATGGTACTATGGAAGTGGAGTACAATCTTACTTTCTTGGAGCATAGTTCTAGGGACAGAATCAGGAAGTTAGGTCCCTTTGAGGAGGGCCATAATATAAAGAGCGCTTTGATAGTTCACAACTCAGAAGTTCGCGCAGTCGAACTTTCTGAGGTCGAGGATGGGTTATACTCAGTATTGTTAGGGTACACAACAGCGCCTGGAGAAAGATACACCGTAAGCATCAGGTATAGCGTGGACAAGCCCGTCGTAATAGAACAGGAGATGTTCGGGGAGCTTTATTCGATATTTGCTTGGGCACCCTTCCAGTGGAGTTTACCTGTAGAGAATGAAACAGTCATGATAGTAATGCCAGTTGAGCTTCCATCGGACATAACTAGGCCTGAGCAGATAACCCAAGAAATTATAGATGCCCTAGGAATAGGCTATGGAGACCTTACTGATTACTGGTGGTCTTTCTATCCAACTGTTGATGAGACTACAGGTAAGAGCTGGCTCTCCATTTACGTGTCCAAGACTAACTTGGAGCCATACTATCACTTTGTCGTTGAGCTCTACATCCCAAGCAAATACTTCACCATAGGCCCCTCCCCAACCTTCCCGCCACCCCTCTCTCCAACTACAGTACCTCCAAGCCCGTTGGCCTCGTATGGGTGGGCCATAATTGCATTAGCAGCAATCTTCATGTTAGGATCCTTTATCACCTATTTGAGCAGAAGAGAGAAGAGGAAAGTGGTTCCAAAGTACGAAGCCCCTGAGATAGAGATCGAGACCTTTGAAATCCCTGAAAAGGTGGCAGTTCTTGATCCTGCAGAGGCTGCTATGCTTGTATCCTCAGCAGATAAAGTTATAGCCCTTATAGCTCTTGGTCTGATGGAAAAGGGCATAGTACAGATGACTTCGCTTGAACCACCAAAGTACGCAGTAAACAATAAGGAATTGGAGAGGAAAAAGAAAAAGCTGAAAAGGTACGAGTTGAAGTTTATCGATGCAATTAAAGATGATGGCTCCATTGACGAAGAAGAACTCCGTTCAATTTTGAGGGAAGTGGCCTATAGCCTTAACGAAAAAGCATGGGATGCAGATATAGAAAAGACTAAGGAAAGATACAAGGAGTTAGTTGAAGAAAAATGGAAAGAGCTTGAAGAGCGAGCTAAGGTTCAAGAGAAAGTTGACTACTGGAATAACAACTGGCCTTGGCTCATCATCCATACCCATTCCCATCAAAAGGCAAGGCGCGTTTTCACTCCATCAACTCCAGGTGAAAAAGTCAGGATAAGACCAACCCCCGATACAAGGACTTTTCCTGTTGTGACACCAGTTGAAAGGGGAGCAAGAACTATTGTGGTTAGGGTAGAGGACTTCGCCAATAGAGTAGTTAGCACAATCGAATCCATAAGCAAGAACGTCGTTGAGGGCATAGAGAAGGTAGCTGAGAAGACTGTGGAGTCCGTTGAGAGAGCGGGTGCCAAAGAAGCGTGTTACTCGGCATGCGTGGAACACGATGCTTGCCACAGTGCTTGCGTCCACGATGCTTGCCACAGTGCTTGCGTCCACGATGCGTGTCACTCAGCGTGTCACTCAGCGTGTCACAGTGCCTGTCATAGTGCTTGCCATTCAGCATGCGTATCAGGCTTCTAATACGGTTTATTACGCGCTTAGGACGACAAATCACTCGAGCTTGAGGACAATGGTCTCTCTTGGAGTGGCAGAAACGAGAATTTTCTGTCCTACTCTTACTGGTATGTCGGGATCCGTCTCTATTATGAAGTTCTCCCCTCC
>QMVZ01000133.1 GCA_003661365.1 Thermoproteota archaeon
CTACAGAGTACTGCGTTAAGGAAACCGTTATGGATGCCCTCAAAAGAGGATTTCAAACCTTTGTACTTGAGGATGCCATAAAAGGAATTGATGTGAGAGGAGAGGACAAAGCTAAAGAAGAGATGCTTAAAAAAGGAGCCGTTATGACCAGTAGCTCAGAATTGGCTTTCTTTTAGAAAAAATATAAGCTAATCGCAAAAACCTATCTGATGCTCAGAAAGATTAATTTTCAGATTCATTTCATGTTAGGCAACTTCTCTGATCTCGGTGCGCCCTGTTCAAACAAAGAGGGATTTTACGATTTTATCCTCATCAGGTGCACTGAACAGGATATGCATGGGTCGTAGGCCCTTACAATCTGTTCTAATACGCGCTTGATTTTCTCATCTGGCTGGTTTATGAGGCGCTGTGTAGCTATACGAAGGTCTTTTTCTATGTTAGCCATATTTTGAGCCGTTGGCGTGATTACATTGGCTTTCACAACACGCCCGTCTTCATCAAACGTGTAATCATGATAAAGTACCCCTCTAGGTGCTTCAACAGCTCCTACCCCCCTCCTAGCCCTGGGCTCTATTTCAACCACCTCGTCAACCAAGCCTGTGCTGAGCAAAGCATCGATGTCTTCGATACATCTCTCAACGCAGTGTACGATTTCTATCGATTGGGCTAGGTTGTTCATCAAGCTATTTCTATGTGTTAGCAGGTCTTTTTGCTCTTTAAAGAGCTCTCTTGCCGTCCCAGAAAGCTTTTTCCCATTCAAAAGCAGCCGAGAAAGAGCGCCAACCATAAAGGGCGAGCCTCTATAAGTGGAAAGCCTTGCATGAGAGTAATCGACAGATTTTTCGTTCGTCAACTTTTCGTACTCTTCCACTGGATAGTAGTCACCCGTCGAAATTGTGACATAATCTCCAATATATCCGAATTTTTCTCCAGGATCTAATGCCATTAAAATGTTCTCTGATTCGACAAATTTCGGAGTTCCGGCCCTGACGAACAGATCAACCGCTAATTGCGCTGTTCTTTTTGATTCCTCCATCGCCTTCCTTATCTTCAATAGTTCTTCCTCATTGGGTACTTTCGAAAAGCCGCCTATCATGTCGTTCATACCATGAACTTCCCTACCACTTACAATGTTGTGAACTAAGTTACCAGCTTTTTTCAACATAAGCGCGGCTTTTACCATCTCTGGATGTTTCCTGGCCATTCTTATTACGTCAGGGAAGCCCAGATAGTCCGGCAAGGCTAGCATAAAAAGATGTAGCGCATGACTCTCAATAACTTCTCCATGGATAAGTAAGTCTCTTAGTAGCTCAGTCTGCTTCGTTGGTATGATGTTAAAAGCCTTTTCTATTGCCCTTATTGAAGCCAGACTATGGGACGCCGTACAGATACCACAAATCCGGCGCATTATATCTGGAACGATATCATACCTAACCCCCTCGACGAGAGCTTCAAAGAACCTTGGACCTTCGAATATTGCCATTTTCACATCTCTGATCCGGTTACCCTCGATTATCACCTCTACCCTTCCATGGCCTTCAACACGCGTTATCTCAGCAATCTCGATTCTCCTTTCCCTGTTCATTCCTGTCTCCCCTTTCCTGATCTTCTCCGTATAATCTCGGTTATTTTCTTAATTTCTCCGAAATTTGCACAGAAGATGCGCATTAGATTGACTATATGCTCTTCATCGTAGCCTTTACTGAGCAAAACTTCCAATTCCGCCGCAGCATTAGCTTCTTCCTTTATCGGACCTCTGCAACCTATGCACGGTAGACCTAACCCAGGACACCGGGCACCACATCCGGCCACAATTATAGGCCCCAAACACGGGAGGTTTTTCTCTATAAGGACACAGGGGTACTCTTTTAGCTTACATTCCACGCAAACTGGATAATCGAATTGATCTGGCATGTCACCATGCAAAATAGAAGTTATCGCTCTAAGCGTTTCTTCCTTCTCAATTGGACAGCCAGGGATTTCTAGATCTACTTTTACATATGCAGACAAGCCTTTAGGCTCTAAGACTCCATAAATATCTTCTTCTATCCCGTAAACTCTTTTCATTCTTTCTAAAATCTCCATTTGACCGTTTTTCATCGCCTGGATGCCACCACTTATGGCACAATTTCCAATAGCAATTAGCATTTTGCATCTTGCCCTAATCTCCTTCAATTTTCTCAGATCCTGTTTTGTACTCACCGAACCCTCAACAAAAGCTATGTCAAGGTCGGAATCTTCTTTGAAGCTGCTTATTTCCTGGAAATCCTTTATGTCAAAGTAGCTGAGCAGGTCTAGAAGTACATCCTCCAAGTTTAATATCATAAGTTGGTCTCCGCCACAGCCAGTTAGGCTAAAAACGCCTATCTTAGGTCTTTCCATATCCTATCCCTCAAATCATCCCTTTTGTGTTTAAAGCATCCCAGTAGGTGAACACAGGCCCGTCCTTACACACGTATTTTATCGAATTTCCTTCACCAACTATGCAATGCCCGCATTTCCCAATACCACATCTCATCCTCCTCTCCAACGTCAGGTAAATTTGCCAAGGTTTGAAATTACGTTTTATTAGTTCCTTCACTACAAACTTGTACATTATTGGCGGACCACAAATTATTGCATAAGTGTTCTCTGGTGATATTTCCGTCTTCTCAAAGAGTTTTGTAACCACGCCTTGGACGATCCTCTCTCCTCTCTCTTCAGCAAGCCTTTTACATTTTTCGTCATTCTGATCCTCATATGATAGATATAATCTTAATTTTTGCTCATCTCCTTCGCGAAATAGATATAGGAATTCCTCTCGAAACAGCATAAGTTCATAGCTCTTGAATCCATAAAACACGGTTATCTCACCGTATCTTTCCCTGTTTTTAAGTGCATACTGGAGCACTGCTCGTAAAGGCGCTACTCCCAATCCGCCTGCTATTAAAAGTAGGTTGCTCCCTTCCATCTCTTCCATTGGAAAGCCGTTTCCATATGGTCCTCTGATCCACAATAAGTCACCTTCCTTTAGTCTATGAATAGCGTTCGTTACCCTACCAACCCTTCTAATACATAGCTCCAGAATTTCTGGCTCTTCCCTCCATGAACAAATTGAGATGGGAGCCTCTCCGACTCCCGTTACGCCTACCTCCACGAACTGACCAGGCCTGTAAACGAATCTTTCTACAAGATCCCTGCTCAAGAACTTAACGTGAAATAGGCGCTCTATTTCCGTCATCTTTTCGATTTTAATAATTCTTGATGGGCTTGGAGCCAAGACATTATCTATTACCTCTACCCTCACCATCCCTAATCACCTGCGATTTTTCGGAGAACCTCAACGTAGTCAATACCTGCTGGACAATAAACAGTACATCTCCCGCACCCTACGCAGTTTAGCATTCCCTCAAGCAGGCTTCCCTTGCAGTTGAACCTATTTCTCAGTCTCTCAACTCTGGTGGGCCTAAAATTAAGGCCCCCTGCAACAAGACCATGTCTCCTCAACATGCATGAATCCCATCTACGAACCCTTTCGCCGGTTGTTATGTCCAGGTTCACAAAATCAATTACGTCGTAGCACCTACATGTAGGACAAACGAGGTTGCATGTACCGCATCCAAGACATTTTTCAGCGTACTCATCCCAGATCTGGCTATTATGAGCAAGTTCAAGCATGTCTTGAAGTCCCGATAAGTTGAGTTCCAACTTGAATTCATCCAAGCGCTTCTTTTGGCTTCTCTTAAACTCCTCTATATCTTCTGATCCAACAGGATCAAATAAACCCTTGTTTTTTGCAACGATTTCATGACCTTTCATGCTTCCAACTCGAACGAAGAAACCATCACTTATCTCATGTAAGAAGAGGTCAAATCCGTCAGTTGCATAACTTGTTCCCATAGACTTACAGAAGCAATGCTCGTCTGGATGACAGTCGATGCCTATCAAGATAGCATTTCTCCTTCTCTCTAAGTAGTACTTGTCTGCCATATCCTCAAGGTAGATTTTATCCAGTAACTTCAAGGCGTGAATGTCGCATGAGTGAATACCGAAGATTACCTTGCGCGGGTCATCTTCAATGACCTCCCTGAACTCTGCTCTTTTCTCATCAAACTCAAAGATTTTTTCCTTTAATCCGACGAAGAATTTCTTGGGCGGAACAATCGTGCGATTGTACGAAAGGTCCATTTCATCTAGGGTCGTGACTTCTTTGAAATTATAAGCTGAGGATCCAGCCTTAACTGGACCGTAAATTTTGCCATATTCCTGCAAGTTTTTGAAAAAGGCGTCAAAATCTTCCCTCGGAAGCTTCAAATACATCATTTTGTCTTCATCACCTAAAATTCACTTGGACTAATACTTGAACCTCCATTATTCCCTGCACGACTGAGCATCTCAATTCTTTCACCCCTCCTAGCAATGTGTTAGATAGCTCAAAGGTCTAAAGGCCTAGGGATCCATCCGTGAATCAGCTCTCTTCTTCTCTTACACAAGTTCCGCATTCGCCTTTCAAACCCATCCAACATGCGTATTCGCCATAAACTTCGAGACAAGTCGGTTGTAAGACATTTAGGCAGCCTCCACATAGTACATCCTTTGGCTCTGCTCCCTCACATCTCAATACAATGGCTGGACAGATGTACATACAGGCCCCACATTTTCTGCATACCTCAGAGGTCTTGTCAAATGGTGTCGTTATC
>QMVZ01000134.1 GCA_003661365.1 Thermoproteota archaeon
CTATCTTCTGAAAGTCCCAGAAGAACAAGTAAGCTCAGGGCAATGGTTGTTATTAGAAGCGTTACGTGCTTGTTTGTCGCTATGAGGGTTACATAAAGAGATATAATTGTTATCAAGGCTAGAACTCTTTTAAGTCTCTCGCTGGCCTCTAGTCCTAAGTGGACGACAGTAGTTCGTGTGCCAGATAGTTTATCGAATTCATAGTCATCTGTATGATTCCTAATTTCCAAAAACATGGAGTAGAAAAATAGTACAACTGCAATTCCTAGTGTTACTGGAGTTAACCTTCCGAACGTTGTAGGGCCAGCCAGTATTAATAGCCCTCCAAAGAAGAGACCGTGGGAGAGCAAATCGAAATAAGGTCTACTCTTTGTTCTAACAGGAGGAACCGAGTATAGCCCCGCTAGAAGGTAGAGAAAAGCGAACAGCAAGGCGGATCTAACCCCGAAAAATATGTATGAAAGAACCAAACCAGCAACTAAGAAAGCGAGGCTGAACGCAATTGCACTTTCAAATACAAGAAGTCCGCTTGCAACAGGATTCTTGTTGAGATCCTTAACGTCAAGTAGATCAACAACAACATCGAAGCAGTTGTTCACTGAAAAGGCAAAGGCTAAATAAAAAGATACGATTAGCATGAAGATCGAAGCATCTAGAAAGTTTGGAGGAACTCGGTTCAGAAACAAGCCCAGAAAGGCCATTCCGAAATATCCTCTCCAATCCCTGACTCTAGATAGTCTGAGAAGATTGGCAGCACCATTTTGGATTATATCCAAAGAAACTCTCAAGAAGCCCACCCTTTAAACTTCCTTGATCTTGTTAATCAAACCAGAGAATTCTGAGATGATCTTATACTTGAGGTAGCTAATCAGATAAGGATCGCTCAGCTTCTCAGCCCAATCCAAGTAACAGGAGACTAAGTTGGCGATTTTCGCACTTATAACCTCAACTTCCCACTTCTCAAACTTTGCAAAGTTGTTTGAGCTGAAAACCCTACAGATCTGCAAAACTTGCTCGCTGGCTTTTATTAAGAGTCTTTGCTTATGTCTTAAATCTCTTGTTATGTATAGAAGCCCTAGATCACTTAGCTTCTTGATTTCCTTAATGAGCTTTACTTTAGATACCTTTCCCTTTAGTTTTCTGCTAAGCTGGTTGACTCCGATTCCTTCGGGAAACGAAGCTACAATATCTATGATCAGCCCTTCTAGAGAAGTCAAAGTGTCCTTCATGCAAGCAAGTATATACGTAAACCGGTATAAAAATTTACCAGTTTAGGAAAAATAGAGGTTATTGTAAATCTATCCCTCAATATATCATAAAATTTAAGCTAATTTTCCATCAAGATTTCAATTTAAATGGAAAAGAAAGTTTTAAATAAAAAAGTGCAATGGAAATCTGCCAAGGAAAATCGATCCAACACAAGGGATACCAATGAAATACTCCAAATTGCTCAGAGAAATTCTTAGTTTACTATTTATGGCTCTAGCCTTAGTTTTTGTACTCAGGAGAGTTGATCCATACCAACTGCTTACATGTGTAGGGGAGATCAGACCTATGGATCTGGTTCTGACCTCATTTATGTCGATTTTGGCAGTCTTATCATCAACCTTTAGATGGTATCTATTGCTCTCGAGCCTTCGAAAAATTCCCCTTAAGAGGGTTCTTTCTGCGGTATTATCTGGATATTATCTCCTTCTAATTCTTCCTTATGGAGCCGGACATATTGCAAAAGTCGGATTAATTGGAGGAGATTACTACGACGCTGTTGGAAGCTTAATGCTTGGTATGATGATTGAGACACTACTATTCGTCCTTCTTCTAGCACCTGCTCTCCACAACAAGCATCTTTTAGGAGCTATTGCGATTTCCATCATTTTTTCTGCCGCAATAATTAAGAAGATCGATAAAAACATATCTGGCGTAGAAAGACTCGAAATTCTGTGCAAAAGAATACCGATAGTTGGCAATTTGCTTCTGACGCTTGAAAAAGACTTAGAAATCGTAAAAGATGACTTAAAGAGACCCTCGCTGCTTATTCTTCTATCTTTTCTCTCCTTACTCGCTCAGCTATGTGGGATATGGATATTGGTGCGCTCTTTGGATTATAATGCAGAGATTAGTGATCTAGCGATTGCTTTTGCTTCAAGCATATTTGTTGGCTTTATAGGAGGTACTCCAGGAGGAGTAGGTGGCAACGAGCTAGGATTAGCTATAGGGCTTGAACGAGCTGGAATTCCCCTAGAGAGTTCCCTAAGCATAGCTCTTGTCTTTAAGACCCTTTTTCAATACGTTTACGCTCCAGTGGGCGGCATTATCTTTCATCTGAAGATGGGGAGTCAGGGTTGAAGATAGCTTTAGTGAGCGACTGGTACTACCCGAAAACAGGAGGAGTTGCCACTCATATCCGTGATCTGGCCCTCCACCTCAGAAGTCGAGGGCATGAAGTGATGATAGTTACAAATAATCATGGAGTTCACGATGATAAGGAGTTAGATGAGAAAGGAGTGAGTATTTATAGAGTTTCTGGGCTTACAGTCCCACTGCTCAGCACTAACATATCTCCATATGCCAGTAGAGAACTCAGAAACCTTCTCTCTAGAGAAAATCCAGATATTTTCCATGCCCATCATGCCTTTACTCCTTTATCTTTGAGGGGAATGGCTATGGCAAAGGAGGAGAATTTTCCAACAGTTCTAACCACCCACTCCATCTTCTTAGCTTACGATTCCCCTGTTTGGGACATCTTCAATCAAGCCTTTCCTGTGCTGGGTTGGTTCATAGATAGAGCAGATAGGATAATAGCTGTTAGCAACGCAGCAAAAGCCTTCATCTCTCACTTTACTCAGAAACAAGTAGCGGTTATTCCTAATGGGGTAGATAGCAAGAAATTTCACCCCAACTGGAACAAAGAGAGGTTAAGGGAAGACTTGGGTATAGAGGAAGAGCGCATTATCTTGTGCGTGAGCAGGCTCTCTTACAGGAAAGGAATTCATGTACTTCTCAATGCAATGAAAATTTTAACTGAAGAAATGGATGACATTAGGCTAATTATATTAGGAGAAGGAGAAATGTTTTTACTCCTAAGAACACAAGCAAAATCGCTTGATCTCGAGAATAGGGTAAGTTTCATGGGCTATGTTCCAAGCCAGCAGTTACCTAAGTTCTATGGCATGACAGACGTTTTTGTCCTTCCCTCTATAACAGCAGAGGCTTTTGGCATAGTTCTGCTGGAAGCCATGGCATCAGGTAAACCTGTAGTGGCTACTAACGTCGGTGGAATTCCAGAAGTCGTAGAAAGCTCCAATTGCGGGATTCTTGTCGATCCTTGGGATGAATATGCTCTGGCTGAAGCAATTTTTTCATTGTTAGAGGATGAGAGCCTGAGAAACGAACTAGGTAGGAACGGCCGTAAAGCCATAGAGAACAGGTATTCGTGGGATATTATAGCAGAAAAAATAGAGCGGGTATATCAGGAGATAGTATGAAGTCTAACTGTTGATAGAGACTTGAAAAACACTTCCTCTTTTAGAATAAGACACGCTATTCTACAATTAGGTTCTGAACTCTTCTGCATCTTGAGAGCACAAGAAGCCCAGAAGCGCGCGTTGGCTATTTTGGCGACCATATAACACAAGGACCAGGTTGCATTTTGGTTGCCAGAACAACAGAGCTTTAACATCAAGCCCTCCTATTGGATATAATCTTTTTTGATTTACGATAATCTCGAATTGAGTGGTTATAATGGAATTTAGTGGCAAAGCAAGAGGGGAATTGCTTAAGAAAATCACGAAATTAACCGGGTTCAAACGGCCAGAAGTTATGGTGGAACCAGATCCTTACCTTGATGCAGGTGCCGAGGGCCTTGAAAACGAATTTAGGATATACGCAGTGGATCCCTGTTTAGGTGTCCCTGAGCGCCATCTAGGTTTCCTTGCTTTTCATTTTCCTGCATCAGATATCACAGTCATGGGAGGAGAGCCCTATCTTGTTATACTAGATATGCTATTTCCCCTAAACTACATAGAAGCGCGCATACTATCTATAATGAAGCAGATTCACGAACAAGCTTTGAAGTACAAAGCTTCAATCATAACAGGTCACACAGGCAGGTATGCAGCCATTAAGGAACCCGTTATCTCCTGTACAATAGTAGGAAAGGCGAAAAAGCTACTAATTCCAAATAACGTCAGTAAGGGAGACGTAATAATGGCTTCAGGTTGGGTTGGCGGCGAACTTCTCTATGCTTTGTCGAATTTTAGGCCGGAACTTTTGAGAGAAGAGTTTGGAGATGAGTGCGTGAAGAATTGGATGAATTTTTACGAGAAAATGACCGTGGTAGATGCTGCCTTGGCTTTATCAAAAACGGAGTTCGTTAAGGCCATGAAAGATGGGGCTGAAGGAGGGCTTGTAAGAGTCATGAACGATCTAGCCTCAGCAGCAAAGCTCGGTTTCTGCATAGATTTGGAAGAGGTTCCAATACCTGAACAACTGCTAGTTCTCTCTAAGAAATTCAGTTTCGACCCACTTTCCGCTTCAAGCTCAGGTCTGCTAATAGCAGTTGTGAAGAAGGATGCAGAAGATGAAGTCGTGAATCTATTGAGCAGTCTCGGGCTTAATCCCACTATAATCGGCAAAATGCTCGATCAAGATGAGGGCAGATATATGAGACAGAA
>QMVZ01000135.1 GCA_003661365.1 Thermoproteota archaeon
GCCAGCTAGTTTGTTAGTATCGATCAAAAGCAAGTTGGTGAACGTTTGATGAGGGTTATTTTCTTGGGAACTGGAGGCGCAATTCCTACGCTTGAGAGGAGCCATCCATCAATAGCCGTTTTCTTTAATGGGGAGTACATTCTACTGGATGCTGGAGAAGGGACTCAGAAACAAATTATGAAATCTGGTCTTGGTTTTGCTAGGCTAACAAGAATTTTCATATCTCATCTTCATGGAGACCATTTCTTGGGACTTTTCCCTCTAATTCAGACGCTTAGCTTGTTAAGAAGGAAAAAGAGGCTTGAGATATACTCCCCTGCTGGTTTAAGAGATGTTCTTCATGAACTTGTAAGTAAAGCCTACCTAGAGCCTCGCTTTGAGGTAGAGGTATTTGAGATAAATGAGGATCGTTCCTTTGATTTTGGGAAATATGAAGTCAACATGTTCCATGTTTTTCATGGAGACACCCAAACTTTCGGAATCAGAATTAAAGAGGCCGATAAGCCGGGAGAATTTGATGTAAAGAAGGCAAATGAACTTGGAGTACCTATAACAATGAGGGGTTTGTTACAAAAGGGTATGACCATAAAGACTCCTTCAGGACGTGTTGTCTATCCGGAGGACGTGCTGGGTCCTCCGAAGAAAGGGAAATTGCTCGTTTATTCCTCTGACACGAGGCCCTGTAAGGCTGTGGTTTACAATGCAAAAGGAGCTGATTTACTAATCCATGACGCTACTTTCAGGGACGATCTTAAAGACAGGGCGGAAAAAACTGGACACAGCACGGTTGGAGAGGCTTGTACCATTGCCATGAAGGCAGGTGTTAAAAAACTTGCTCTTACTCATTTTAGTGCTAGATATAAGGATAAGGACTTGGATAAGATAGAAAAGGAAGCTAAGAGTTTATTTTCTAATGCTTTTGTTGCTAAAGACCTGCTATCAGTGAATCTATGATGTCTCAGGCCCTATAAGCTCATGTATCTCAACTTCCTTAGGCACTCTTCCCGATACCGTCTTAGGAGCAAGCCAGTCTAAAAACAAGGACGTATCGCCTTTGAAGCTAAACTTCACCCTTATAACTCCTAAAGGTGACTCATCTTCAGAAGAACACAATCTAAGTTCGCCTACATATGCTGCTTGCTTATGAAGCAATAAAGTCATCACTCCACTTCTCTTCAAGCTTGAGATAAGCATATCTCTAGCTGTATCTAAGATCCTCTCTTCTCTAAGTAAACGGCGTATCTTCGTCAACGCTTCGTGCCCTCTCTTCTTTAATTTTAGAAAAGGAGGATTGCCCCCTGTTGTCTTTATTTCTTCTGTTTCTGCGGGTACTATATTCAAGATAGCGCGTATAACAGCTTCTTTTGACTCTGTTGGATATAGGGGTGCTTCTACTTCAACTTCGAACTTCTCCTCACTCATTTGTTTCTCCTCTTACTTACGAAGTTGTAAGCTTCCTCTATTTTAGGAGGAAGACCTAGCTTTAAGTAGCGTGTTCTAGGCCATTCGATTATTTTGGCACCCAAGGAGGAGAGCATTGTCTTAAGATTGAGATGCAGAAGCTTACCTTCTCTGTCGAAATCCGTGAGTATGACGTAAGTATGTCCATTAAATTCATCCTGCAAGCCCTCTTTTAGGCTTTGTATAATTTCTCTTACAAATTCATAATTGCCCTTTACTCCTAGCGACCTAAGGGAACTCATGTCCCTCTGACCTTCAACTATTATTGTACAGCTCTCCTCTGCTGCCAGCTCAGAAAGAGCTTTTGCCCAGTCCATAATCTCCTCTAACTTCTCCTTTGTTAGGAATGAAATCCTATTCCTATGCCTTGGGTGATCCTTGATTTGAGTCAACGTTATCAGCCTAAGTTACCCTGTCGCCTCTTAAAGTCTAAATTACTGACGATAATCTTATCAGCATATAACGAAACAGTTTTTACATCCGATCCTCTTATGTAAGCTTGGCTGGGTGTAGACCCAATTGAAGTACCTTCATTTGATCCTGCTAACATTGCTTACAATGCTGCCGCTAGGTAGTATTTGTGTTGCAGGAACTCCCACAGTACCCTATATTGAGAGATTTGACATTGAAGCATATCTAGAGAGAAATGATTCTTGCTTTATCACAATAATGTTTACTTTAGTTGTTCCAAAGGAGTATGACACAGAAGTTACTGCCTTAAGGCTGCCTTTATTGGAGAGACAGGATATCCCGCCCAGAGAGGGGAACATCACACGATGGGAAACCAATCAAGGTGTACACCTTGACTGGACTCAGAGCATGTATTTGTCCCATATAATGATAATATCGTTTGATGATCCCATTTCTCCAGGAGAAAAAAGAGATGTGAGGATCTCTTTATCAGCCTCTAAGGGAGTTTTTGTCATACAAGTTCCAGACAATCCAAAAGGAAGGGTTTTCTACTACCGTTTCTACCAACCAAACATTAGTCTTGCTTTGGAAAGCTCAGTATTGAGGGTATATCTCCCACCGAATTCCATATTAAGACAGTTTCAGCGATATCGAGACTTACTAAGTCCTATCGAAAATCTGTTACAAATTGGTGATGAAATTACCCTAGGAAGAACAACTGTTATATGGGATCTAGCCACGCTGGACGTCATGACCTCTGAAAGAACTGTATTTTCCTGTACATATTCTTTGGAAGAAGTTTCAGAACCTCAATCGGAAACAAATACTTCTCACACCGGACCGGTCTCAGCTCAGACTTCTCTGGCTTTAATTTTTGCATTAAATATCGCTTCTGCCCTGACTGCTTTCGTAATTTCTTGGTTTATATTCAAACGAGGAACTTTGGAAGCAAAACTTCCAACGGTATCAGATATTGACTTAGCTAAGCAAACCTTGGACGAGAAGGATCTGAAAAAGATTGAAGGAATAATAGGTCAATTAAGTTCGGAAGAAATAGAAATCCTCAGGCTCCTCGCTAGAAACGGTGGGAGCATGAAACAACGTGAGATACCTCTAAACGTAGGCTTTTCTAAGAGTAAGATCTCTAGAATGCTGAAACGTATGGAAAACATGGGACTAGTGACTAGAAACTTGGTGGGTAGGACCAAGCAGGTAAACTTATCACCAGCCTTCCTAGCCTACTTTCTATCAAAAATTCAGAGGATGCAAGGAGAGGGATTTGAACAGAATAATCAGAGTGCGGGGGGTGGGATTTGAACCCACGAACCCCTATGGGAGCGGATCTTGAGTCCGCCGCCTTTGACCTGGCTCGGCCACCCCCGCAAGCTTCTTGATAAGCTCCATGGAAATAAATTTTTCTCTTATGAGAGTAACCCTTCTTTCAGAAATCTCTTTTCAGCCACTTTCTTTGCCTCTGAAATCCTCTTTATTATCCTTGAGTAATGATGGTTTGGGCTTGTCGAAAATCTGATGAGTTTTGCTTTTTCCCGTGATGTTCTTATCTTTATTCTCCTATCAAGAAGCACACATTCCTCTATGCAACCATCTGGAACGGCAAGCATGGTCTTATCAGCCTCTATTAGAAGAGAGGAATCCATTGGAATTATCGTTGAGCTAGTGGGCACCAACATACTGGGCGGCCAAGGGTTTACTGGAACGATCTCAAGAACGTTCGCTCTTGGATCAATTGAAGAACCGCCCTCTGAAAGGGCATAGGCTAAAGAACCAAGAGGTGTTGAAATCAAAAGACCATCTCCAAGAAATCCATTTACTATCGTTCCGTCCACAGATACCCTTATCTTGAGAGCTTTCCCTATCTTAGGGGTTGAGAGAAGGATTTCGTTAAGCGCAAGTACCTTTGTTTTAGGAATCTCTATTGTAGTAGCCTCCTCTATCCAGAACTTTCCCATAATCAGCTTATTCAATCCCTCGGTCAGATTTTCTTCAGAAAGCTCCATGAGTAAACCATATGAACCGTCTTTTATGCCAAGAATTGGTATATTACCCTTTATCTTGTGGAATAGACGAAGCAGCGTTCCATCTCCTCCAATAGCTATGGCAAAATCAAATTCTTTCAGGTTAATTTCCGTGAAATCATCACACTCTACGACCTCTATTCCCTTATCCTTTAGAAAATTAGTTACTCGCTCAGCTAAAAGAGCTGCACCTTGATGATTTGGTCTTTTTCTCAGTAAAAGTCTTGAAGGAGGATGCTCCATACTCTCTCGTGGAAGAGCAAGAAAGGTGCTTAATAAAAGACTCGGACTGGAAGACTTGAAGAGTAAGGGACTACCTTTTAGGTAGAACTGGTTGCAATCTCATGATGCATGTAGTTCTTCCCCCTTCTTCAGAAGACCTTCAGGTAATTCGTAGCCTAGCCAGAATAGATGTAGTAGTTAAAAAGGATCTACCTGAGCATCCTGAGTTGCCTTGGAGGCTAAAGAGGGGGATGGAAGCGAGTATTCCAGCTTGGTTATTCCAAGAGTTGGAGAGAGAAGGTTTTGTAGAGAGGAAAGAACCGATGGATGTCAGGGTAGTTGAAATAATGATTCATAAAGAACAAATGACTACAAGACCCCTTAAGATGCCAGAGGACACTTACTCTTGGCTAAAGACAGAAATAAGAAGGGTAAACA
>QMVZ01000136.1 GCA_003661365.1 Thermoproteota archaeon
GACTGGATCATATCAAGACAGCGCTTCTGGGGAACTCCAATACCTATATGGCGCTGTAATTCTTGTGGAAAAATAGAAGTCTTGGGGTCAAAGAAGGAACTTGAGGAAAAAACGGGCAAAAGCATCGATGATCTTCATAAACACGTTGTAGATGCATTAACTTGGAAGTGTGAGTGCAGTGGAGAGATGAAAAGGGTTCCAGACATATTAGATGTATGGTATGATTCAGGCGCGGCTTTTTATGCAAGTTTGAACTTCCCAAAAAGGGAAGAAACGTTAAGAGAATGGATGCCGGTTAACTTCGTGGTGGAGGGGCTAGATCAAGTTCCAAATGGTTGGTTCTACTCTCTTTTGAGGCTTGGTGTGCTGCTCTTTGATTCTGTTCCATATGAGAAAGTTATGGTTCACGGGATGATGCTTGATGAACAAGGTCGAGAGATGCACAAATCCCTTGGAAATTTCGTACCAGTAATGCAAATAATCTCAAAATATGGAAGAGACGCTTTCAGAGCATTTGTCGCGTCTAAAACCCCGTGGTCTGACATAAGGTTTTCTTGGAGGGAATTAGAGAACTCATTTAGGAAGATAAACATAATTTGGAATGTGTACGCATTTCTGGGGCTATACTGTTCACAGTACGACCTTGATGAATCGTTAGTCCTAAAGAACCTAAAATCATTGGATCCCGAGGATCGATGGCTTTTATCACGGACTGAAAGGGTGATAAGAGAAGTAAGAAACAAGATGGACGAACTACATCCACATGAAGCCTTCAATTTATTGTTGGACTTCGTGATAAACGACCTAAGCAGGCTGTATATAAGAATAGCCAGAGAAAAACTAAGATCTTCAGAAGAAGAGAGAAAAATAGTGAGTTCACTTCTGTTTATGGTTTTAAAGAGGACATTAGTGATGTTAGCACCCTTCCTTCCCTTTGTGACCGAAAAAATTTACCAAGAATCCATGAGGCAAGAGTCAGATCCAGAGAGCATTCACATGATGAGTTGGCCTGAACCAAGAGATGATATGATAGATGACGAAATTGAAGAAGAAATGGAGGCAGCAAAAGCTTTACTCGAAGCAATAAATATGGCTAGAGCCTCTGCAAAGATAAAGAAGAGACAACCACTAAAAAGAGCCCTTGTTGCTACAACAGATCCGGTACTGAAAAGGGCACTTGCTAAGTTCCTTCTATTGTTCAAGATAGAGGGCAATGTCTCCAAGGTTCAAGCAATATCTCAAGATCAAAGACCAGAGGGTAGGTTCTCGGTAGTTGAGTTCGATAAAGGAACTCTCTACCTGGACATTGAGATAACGCCTGAGGTATTAGCTGCTGGATTGGCAGCAGATATAAGACGCAGAATTCAAGAGATGAGGAAGGAATTAGGATTGAGAAGAGGGATAGAAAAGATAAATTGCTGGATTCTATTGGATAGCGAAACAAGGAACATGATCGAACCTTATGTTACATCGATAATTGAGGACGTAGATGCTAGAAAGCTAAAACTGGTTGAAAAACTCGAAGAAATACCTGAAGGTTGTTTTATGAAGGAATGGGATCTAGACGGAAGGAGGATCTCGATATGGATTCAAAAAATACAACAAGGGTAGGAGGATGGGTAAGTGAAGTAAGGGAGTTAGGTAAGGATCTTCGATTCATTGTGTTGAGAAGCTGGAGGGGTAAGATCCAGCTAACCTTAAAGAGAGGGAAAGTAAGGGATGAACTCTTTGATCTAACGGAAAATCTCCCTCAAGAAAGTGTTATAGAGGCTTTGGGAGAGGAAGTTAAGGAGAAAATAGCAAAAGCAGCAGACATCGAGATTATACCAGAAGAGATAATCATTCACTCAAAATCAGAGAAGAAACTACCTTTAGATCCCAATTGGAAGGTAAAAGCACTGCTTCCCACCAGGTTAGACAATAGACCGCTAGATCTAAGACGTCCAGAGGTTCAAGCAATATTCAAGATCGAAGCCAGCCTAATAAGGGGCTTTACTGACTGGCTTGATGAGCATGGTTTCTTAAGAGTGTTTACTCCTGCCCTCATAGGCTCATACAGTGAAAGCGGGGCAGAGGTCTTTGAAGTAAAATATTTCGATAATACTGCATTTCTAAGGCAGGATCCCCAGCTGCACAGGCAACTTGCCATAATAGGTGGTCTCGAGAAAATTTATGACCTCGGGACAAATTGGAGAGCTGAACCAAGCCACACCACAAGGCACATAACTGAGTTCAGATCTCTAGCCGTAGAGATGGCATTCATAAAAGACGAAAGAGACGTTATGAAGGTCGAGGAAGAGGTTGTGGCAGCTGGCATATCTAGAGTCATTGAGGAGAGGCAAAAAGAGCTGAAGATCCTGAATGTTGAACTAGAGGAGCCTACAAGACCTTTCCCTGAGCTGAGATTTCCTGAGATATACGAGATTCTAGAAGGTTTCGGGAAGAAAATACCCTATGGCTCTTCTTATGACACCGAATCAGAGAGACTTTTGTGGAAGTATGTCAAGGAAGAGTACGACAACGACTTCTTTTTTGTGAACAGGTTTCCAATGGCAGAAAAGCCATTTTATGTGATGCGGGCAGAGGGACCATGGGCCAGAAGCGTCGATTTGATATGTAAGGGCTTGGAATTAAGCTCTGGGGGACAAAGAGAGCACAGATACGATATTCTTTTGGAACAAATAAGGGAGAAGGGCGTTGATGAAAAACAGTTAGAATGGTACGCTAAGTTCTTCAAGTACGGAGCCCCCCCTCATGGGGGATTCGCTCTAGGGATTGAAAGGCTCACAATGCAGATTTTAAACCTTGAGAATATTAGAGAGGCCTCTCTATTCCCCAGGGACCCAGAAAGAGTATTGCCTTGAGATCTAAAACCGTATTAGATGCTCCCTGTGAATTTCCAATATCATACCCTCTACTTTAACTGGTTCAAGCCCTCTTGTAAGCTCTAAAGCTGCTTGTAATCGGCTTTCACTAGAGGAATATATTTCTAGAAGAGGATCACCGGGCTCGACTCTGTCACCACGTTTGCCGAAAACTCTAACTCCAGCTCCTTTGTCCTTGGGTGCTCCAGCAGCTCTAGCAATCCTAGTTATGGCCCTATTCGAAACAGCCGTCACGTATCCCTTCATAGGTGCTCTAACTACCTCTCTGTAAGATCCAACCTCTATGTCCTCTGGCTTTATATCTGGGTTTCCTCCCTGAGCCTCAATTATCTGCCTCATTTTATCGTATGCCTTCTTACTTGTTAGAATATCTCTCGCCAAATTTGAACCTTCTCCAATAGGAGCTATTCCCCCTAACTCCAATAATATTCCTGCAAGCGCAACAGCTTTTTCAACAAGGCTCCCTACCCCTTTTCCTCCCGTGATAAGTGTAGTAAGAGCTTCCCTTGCTTCAAGTGCTGGGCCAATGAACTCCCCTATAGGCTGTCCTCCATAGGAGATTGCTGCCTCTACCCTTATTCCCAGCCTGTCCCCAAGAGTAATCATGTTTCTCGCTATTCTCCTAGCATCCTTCATGGTTTCCACTTTGGATTCGGGTCCTGTTGGGATATCCAGTACCATCCTTTTGACGCCCGCAGCATATTTTTTCGACATGATCGAAGCGTAGATTAGGGATTCAGGGTCAATTGAAAGTGGATGTTCAACCCTTTCTATCAATATGGCGTCTACGGGCGATAGGTTAGCACTTCTAGTCCAAGTAATGACTCCACCAATTCTCCTTGTAATTTCTATGATCTCATCAGAGCTCAAATCAATGGGAGCCAAAACTTCCATCGTGTCAACTGTTCCAGAGGGGCTAAGGATAGCACGCGTACTTGTCTTAGGTATCATAAGACCAGCGGCAGCCACAATGGGGACTATCAAAAGGGCATCTTTACTAGCTCCTGGAACGCCCCCTATTCCGTGCTTATCCACAATTAACGCATCGCCGAAATCAAGCATTGTACCTACTTCAGCCATCGCTCTGGTGAGATATTCGATTTCATCCATATCTGCCCCGTGAAATTGGAGAGCGGTGACAAAAGCAGCCAGTTCAACTTTGCTAACAACTCCCTCATATATGTCCCTAACAAGAGAATAGATCTCATCTTTTGAGAGCTTAGCACCAAATATCTTTTTCTTTATAGTTGCTGAGGATCTCGAGGGCTTTGCCAGCTCAACTTGTACAATGGATCCTTCTTTAACGCCTAATAACTCAGCAACTTCTTGAAATAAACCAATCTCTCCCTTTCTGATGAATTCTTCTGATTCCGAAATACTTAGAAGAGCAATAGCTCCTTTGCCATCTAAAGAAGAGATCTTAACTCTACTCTCGAAAGCAGCTCCTAACTCCTGGGCATCGCTTGGACTCATGACTACCCTTGATTCCCCGAGTTCAGTCTTTAGCAGCACCACCTTTAGCTGAATCAGTTCGACCACCCACATCATAAATTAGTGAAAACACATCTTTAGGACTGTA
>QMVZ01000137.1 GCA_003661365.1 Thermoproteota archaeon
CAGAAAGATTTGGAAAGATGTTGTTAAGCTGAGGAGAGTAACCTATTCCCATTCTAACTAGTTTGTAGGGACTTCTTCCAACTATATTCTCGCCAGAAAACATTACGCTGCCCTTGAAAATCCTTGCAATGCCAAAAACGCTGTTTAGCAAAGTTGTTTTTCCAGCTCCGTTAGGTCCGAGCAAGGCTACTATTTCCCCTTTTCTTACCTCCATGCTGACACCGTGCAAAACCTCCATCTTACCGTATCCAGAGTAAAGATCCTCTATTTTCAGCATGGCTTCCATCATCCCTCACCTATGTATGCTTCTATCACTTTCTTGTCTTCGACAACCTCGTCTGGCTTTCCTTCAGAGAGCAGCTTTCCATTATGTAGGACGTAAACGTATTCTACGTAATCCATCAACACTTCCAATCTATGTTCTATTATGAAGAAGGTAAGGCCCTTTTCATCCCTCAGCTTGACTATGAAGTCGAAAAGCTCCCTTGCAGTTGTATAAGCAACTCCAGCTGTTGGCTCATCAAGCAATAGAAGCTTGGCCCCTCCCATTAGACCTCTTGCTGTTTCAAGAAGTTTTATGTGAGCCGCGGATAAGTCAGAAACCTTGATGTTCGTATATGGGGCCAAGCCAAGCATTTTCAAGATGTTAAAAGCTTGTCTTGCTAGATTCATCTCCTGATTGGCCCATTTCTTTTTGAATAAAGCATTCAAGGGGCTTTCTCCAATTTGATGTGGAGGAGTTACCAAGACGTTCTCAAGAACTGAAAGAGATTGGAAGAGCCTTGGTATCTGAAAGGTCCTAACTAGCCCTTTCAGATATATCTCATTAGGATTCAAGCCATCGATTCTCTCACCGTTAAACCATACCTCTCCCCTTGTGGGTTCATAAAAACCTGTTACAACGTTAAACAAAGTCGTCTTTCCGGATCCATTGGGCCCAATTAGTCCTACAATTGAGCCTTTCTTGACCTTTAGAGAAACGCCATCTAAAGCCTTTATCCCCCCGAAGTATCTCGCCAGATCAATAACTTCAAGCATTTTCTTCTCCTCCCGACTCTTCTGCTACAGCTGTGAGTGCTAGCGTCTTTATGGGAGTTTCTGGCATGAGACCTTGTGGCTTGAATAGAAGGGTGATCAATATCAGAAGGCCGACTATCATCCATCTTATGTAATCCGGGCTTATTATGGCCTGAGGGAACAGAAGATTCACAACAAAGGATATTCTATCGACGAAGGTGATTATTGCGCTGCCTATTAATGCTCCCTTGTTGTTACCCATCCCCCCGAATATCACCATCGCCCATACGTTAAAGGTTACTGCAGGAACGAACATGTCCGGATTTACGGACCCTAAATAATATGCGAGAAGGACACCTGCAATTCCAGCAAGGCCTGACGCTAAGAAGAATACGGCTGCTTTTATCCTAGGAACATGTTTACCTAGGCAGAGAGTGGCTATCTCATCGTCCCTTACAGTTCGCATGAGCCTTCCAAATGGTGAATTGGCAATTTTCTCGGATAGTAAGTAGGTTAGCAGCATTACAACAAGAACTATAGCGGCGTAAATCCCATCCCTAAGCCTTGGATCGGGAATCCAAGCCAGTGGATGTGGAATTCCGGCCAGGCCTTTAGTGCCTCCAGTTGGCTCAAAATGCCTCATGAAGATCCGAAGTAATTCACCAAAGCTCAAGACGGTTATCCCAAGGAAAGCAGGTCCAACTCTTAGAGTTGGGTATGAGATCAGGTAACCAATCGCCCCAGTTATGATAAAAGTGATTAAAATGCAAAGTACGAAAATACTAACGTTCAAAGCTGGGTTCTTAGATGCACATTCCTTTAACGCGACAATCGCTTCAACCGAGTGAAGCGGACATTTTATTCCGTTTACAAATAGAAAAGTGAAAGCTGTGATTGTTGCCGCTAAGTAAGCTCCTATCCCATAGAAAGCGACCTTTCCAAAATCTGCCATTCCAGTGAAACCAATTTCAAGGTTTAATGACATAGAAAGTATTGCATATGTCCCAAACAATGTGAGCCAGGATATGAGAAAGCCGATGACATCAAAGCCAAGCATCAATCTAATCACCTCTTATAGTGCCTCACAATTTTGAACCTGTAAGGAAGCCCTCCGCCAGCCCCCAAAGGAGGTTTAACTAAGATTATCAGAAGAAGGGCAGAGAACGAAATGAAAGGCCTAAAACTAACGGGAACGCCTAAGACGGCATTTAATAATGACATCAGAATGTTTTCAGCTCCCGAGATTATGAAAGCCCCAATACCAGTCCAAAGCAGGCTCTCAAGGCCTCCTATAACTGATACAGCGAATATCTGTAGGATTAGAGCATCCCCCACCTCTGGGGTTGCTATTGCAAAAACAGCCCAGAGTAGACCACCTACTGCTGCCATTCCGCCACATAGGGCCCAAGTTATTGAGACAACTCTCTCCTTTGGTATGCCTGAAATCTCCGCTAGGGTTGGATTATCTGCTACTGCTCTTATCGCCCTGCCAACTGATGTTTTTGACAGCAAAAGGTATAGAACTCCGAGTATCACCCCTGCTACAAGAATTGCAGCGAAGAAGTGTCCGCTAAGCACATAGCCTCCTACAGAAACATCGGGTAATGAAGTTGCTCTTGGAATTACTGAAAAAAGGTTAGTTCTGAACACTTTCTGCCCTAAGTCTAGAAAGGCATAAACAACGTATTTGTAAAAGATCCATAGCCCTAGGGAAGCAATCATGAGTATTACGGGATTTGCCCCTCTCTTTTCTAGGGGAGAAAATGCTATAAAGTGGTTCAATACGGCTATAGCCGCGCCAAAGAGAAAAGAAGCTGGTATGACGAGAAGAAGGCTGTTAACTCCAAGCAAAAATAGGATAACCCCAACGTACGCCCCTATAGTGATGAAATTTATGTGTACGAAATTGATGATCCTAGTTACCTTATAGCTCAAGGTCAATGGAAGGGCAATTATCATGTAAATAATTCCTATCCAAATCGTATTCAACACTTCGGTAGGACCTATCATAGATTTTCACCACAGCTTCGTCTTTCTGCAATCGAGTGGAGTATAATAAAAAATTGAGAGAAGAGAGCCCAGAAGGTGTCCGAATGCTTTAGTCTTCCTCCTCCATAGTTAAAGCTCCTGCAGACCAGGAACCTATGTCTTTGAATTCAAACGTGTCCCCTGATTTTGCTATGCCCCATATGGCGTAGTCCTGCATTAATCTGTCTCCGTTCTCGTCAAGTATGCACCATCCTGACACTCCATAGAACTTCTCAGCCACCAAGGGCAGTGCTTTCTTTATCGCTTCCCCATCGTACTCTCCTGCTCTTAAGATCGACCATCCAGCGAGGAAGACCGCATCATAAACCTTATCAGTGAAAACTGGCGGGTAGTCTCCTGTCTCTTTCTTAAATCTCTCAGCGAAATCTTTGTAGAGCGGATTTTCTCTGAAAACTGGCCTAGTACCGAGGAATTTTATTCTCATGAGGAAATTAGCCATTTCTGGTTGTAAGAGCTCAGAAGCACCGTGAATTCCTTCGCTTGAGAACCATCTCGTGTTGGAGAGTACTGGATCGTCCTTGGCATGAGAGAGTATGTTAGCTCCATCTGTGTCGAAAGATATCAGTACAACTGCATCAGCCCCAAGTTCCTGAACTTTGCTACTCAATCCTGCTACTTCAGATGCGTAGTCAGAGAGTCCAGTTGCATATGGCATTGATGTGGCAGTGCCTCCCAATGCAGAGAACTCCTTTGCAAAGAACTCAGCAAAGGCTCTCCCATACTCATCGTCTCTGTGGAACACAACCACATTGCTGAAACCTTCATGAGATACCAGGGCAGCAAGAGCCTTAGCTTGTAATGCATCTGATCCAGTGTTCCTGAAGACGAAATCTCCTGGTATGGCAAGTGTTGGAGCTGTGGACGATGGAGAGATTATCACCATCTTATTTGACTCAGCGTAGTTCATGACTGCCTTTACTTGTGAACTTGCGGCTGGACCGACAACTATCTTGATTCCAAGCTGGTTTAGACTTTGAACATTCTTAAGGGCATCCTCTTCCTTAGTCTTATCATCTAGCACAACTGGTTCAAACCTGACGTTTAGTCCGTAGGCCTTTACCTCCTCATTTAGATCCTCTATAGCCATGTAAATTGCTTTCTCCCATAATTTCCCAACAGAAGAGAGCTCTCCAGATAGTGGGATGGTGAAACCTATTTTGAAAACTGTTTCGGGAGCTGGAGTTAGTTGTGGTGACCCTGTTGGTCCTGTTGCTGGTTGTCCTCCTGAAAATAGCGCGTATCCGGCTCCAATACCTAATAACAGCCCTAAAACCAAGGCAGCAGCTAGTTTTAGGGGATTTCCAAGTTTACCACTTTCTGCCATAGTTCACACCCTCGGGAAGGGTTTCGTTAGCAACGAGATGCGTCTTTAAAGGCTTTTTGGACAGCTC
>QMVZ01000138.1 GCA_003661365.1 Thermoproteota archaeon
ATATCATAGAATCCATTGGTCAATGCTATAAGCTCAATTCCCTTATTCCTAAGCTTTAAGAGAGTTGGAATTGCATCTGGATAGGCCTTTATTTCAGCAGAGGATGAACATACCTCTACGACGACATTTGCTACTGAGACGTTTCCTTCAACACCAATTCTCTTACTTACAACTCTAACTATGTCATCCCAGTCGTATGCACTGACTAATTTACCCTCTCTAGTCCTCCTAATGCTTTCCTTCAACATCATGTCTACAAACTCTTGAACTCTCTCCTCTTCAACGAGTTTGCGAGCTACTTCCGGAAATATCAGCCTTTTGTAAGGGTTCTGAATTAAAACGCCGTCAACGTCAAGCAGCACTCTGTCAACCATGCTGAGATCCAGCAATCCGGAATCACTTAATAGTTTCCTGTGGGCGAAATGAAGGATACCAATGAAGCTAGAATATGGCTCCCCAGAAGATGTAGGCATGGATCCAGCAAGGCTAAACTATTTAAAAGAACTGACGATGAAGTGGATTAACAAACGAGCTTTTCCCGGAGCTGTTTACTTGATCGCAAGGAAAGGAGTCATAGTAGCTCATGAAGCGTTTGGTCATGCGGTCAAGACACCTTTCACAAGGGAGATGACAAAGGAAACCATTTTTGACATGGCCTCCTTAACGAAGGTTATGGCAACTGCAACTTCAATAATGACCCTAGTTGAAAGAGGTGCTTTAACCCTCAAAGAAAAGGTAGTTGACTACTTCCCAGAAGCAAAGTGGCGTTACAAAGAGGTTACCTTGTGGCATTTGATAACCCACACCTCAGGCCTTCCTCCCTTTAAACCAGTACACAAACTTGGGAGAGAGGGCATCATCAAGGCCATTTTAGATTCCGAACAACTGTGCGAACCTGGAAAGAGGGTAATATACAGCGATTTAGGGTACATACTGCTTGGCGAGATAGTAAAGGAGGTCAGCGGAAAACCTCTAGATGTTTACTCCCGTGAGAACATATTTCTCCCTCTAGGTATGGAGGACACCATGTTTAATCCTCCGGAGCACCTTAAGGAAAGGATAGCTGCCACCGAACTCTGCAAGTGGAGAGGCAGGGTCCTTATTGGAGAAGTACATGACGAGAGGGCATACGCTCTTGGAGGAGTGGCAGGTCATGCAGGGCTTTTCTCAAAGGCTCTTGACGCAGCAATATTCGCTCAAATGTTCTTGAACTTAGGGAAGTACGATCACGTTAGGGTTCTCAGTCCTCTTACTGTAAAGAAGATGACAAAGAACCATACAAAAGGCTTAGGGGCCAGAAGGGGTCTTGGTTGGCTGATCAACTCAAGAGGAGTTGCTTCGAGTGGAGATCTACTATCTACGAAGGCATACGGTCATACAGGCTTTACAGGCACATCAGTATGGGTTGACCCAAAGTTAAAGCTCTTGGTTGTCCTTCTAACAAATAGGGTTCATCCAACAAGAGAGAATGAGATGATCCTCAGGTTCAGACCTTTGTTCCACAATGCAGTAGCGGGAGCAATAGTAAAGAGGTAAGGTGTCGATTTGAAAAAGGTTTGGGACCCTGAAAGATCCGTCTCTAGGATGTCTTTCGAGGACAGGGTAAGACAACTTTTCATGCTTGGTTTCGACGGAAAGAGGATAGAAGAAGGATTGAAGGATCTGTTAGAAGAACTGAGACCTGGAGGGATAATAATATTCTCAAGAAACGTTGAATCAAGGGATCAATTAAGAGAACTATTGTCTCAGGCCAATGGAATCTCATTCAAACTGACTGGGACACCTCTTCTAATTTCAATTGATCAAGAAGGAGGTATAGTTGCAAGAATAAGGAAAGGATTTGCGGTTTTTCCTGGAAACATGGCCCTAGGCGCGACCTACTCGCCAGAAAACGCTTATTCTGTAGGTAAAGCAGTTGGAGAACAGCTTAAATGGTTTGGAATAAATGTAAACTTGGCCCCTGTACTTGACATAATACTAGATAAGACAAACCCCTCAATAGGCGTCAGGTCATTTGGAGACGATCCCATTCATGTGTCTAAGATGGGAGGGGCTATGATTGCTGGATTAAGAGAATCAGGAATCATAGCTGTTGCTAAGCACTTTCCAGGAATAGGAGCTGCGTCAATAGATCCCCACATAGACCTTCCAGTGTTGGACATTCCATTAGATGTTCTCAGAAAGAGAGAGTTCGTTCCCTTTGCGGAGGCTATAAAAGAAGGAGTGGAAGCAATAATGCCTTCTCACGTTGTTGTCCCAGAAATAGATCCAGATATGCCTGCAACTTTATCAAAAAAGTTGATAGAGGGGACTTTGAGGGGGGAGCTCGGTTTTCATGGTGCTATTCTGTCAGATGACCTTCTAATGGGAGCAGTTAGCAGGAGATATTCTTTAGCTGAGGCGAGCTTGCTCACGTTAAAAGCTGGTGAAGACATGGCGTTGATATGCAGGGACTTTGAAGAACAGATGGACGCAATTGATTTTGTTATAAAGGCAGCCGAGAGAGGGGATCTTCCGAAGGAAAGGGTGGTAGCATCAATCTGTAGGGTTATGAATCTGAAAAAGAAGGTTTCTGGAATGTTAGGGAAAAAGCCGAACTTCGAAAGGCTCTTTCACCTTGAAAGAAGGGTATGTGAGGAGTCAGTTACCCTCGTTAAGTTGAGAGAAGGATGTCTTCCTCTCTTGAAGGGAAGCCTTTCAAAGATATTAGTGGTTTGTCCCCGGAGGATCAAAAAACTCGTGGAAACTGGGGTGAGTTCCTCGACTTTGGGCGAGAAGATAAGGTCTAAAGGATTTAATGTCGCCGAGATCTTTTTTGAAGAAGAGGATGCTGTAGAAGCGATAGAAGAATCCATTAAACACGTTCTGTGGGCCGATTATATAGTTATCTGCACGAGAGAGGTCTTAAGATTTAATAAAGAGGCGGAATTGGTAAGGGAACTAAACAGGGTTGCTTGCGAGAACGATAAATGCCTCATAATAGCATCTCTTGGAACTCCTTATGACATACTTGCATTTCCAGAGGTAGAAAATTACTTAGCAGTATATGACTATCATGAACCAATGCAAGATGCTTTGGTTAGCGTTTTACTCGGGAAGCTCAAACCCAAAGGAAGGCTTCCTGTTTCCATAGATGGGATGTTTCACAGAGGTCACGGGATTTCTCCGGAGGTTTATGGGTAATGAGAGTTAAAACTGGTCTAGAAATCTTATTCCAGAAGGAACTTGGCCTAATAGAAGGCATGAAAGTTGGTCTCATCACAAATTACACTGCGGTTAACTCTAAACTTATTCACCTGAAGGACCTCTTAATTTCAAAGGCAAAAGTTGACTTGGTCGCGATTTTTGCACCAGAACACGGGTTTTGGGGATCTGCGCAGGCAGGAGAATACGTTCAAGATGAATTTGACGAGGAGACCGGCGTTCCGATTAAGAGCCTTTATAGACCAGCAGTTCATGCAGAGGGACCTGAATATGTAGTAGATTCTATAATAGCTAAAGAAGCCAGAGCTCCGTTAACAGAGAGTTTGGAGGAGGTTGAGGCCCTCATATTCGATATTCAGGATGTTGGAACAAGGGTTTATACCTACATATGGACCATGGCCTTGAGCATGGAGGCTTCAGCAAAGCTTGACAAGCTTTACATAGTTTTGGATAGACCCAACCCGATTAATGGCTTAACAGTGGAGGGATATGTCCTTGATGTGAGGTTCAAGTCTTTTGTAGGCATGTTACCAATACCGATGAGACACGGTATGACGGTTGGGGAGCTAGCATTGCTATTCAACGAAAAACACAGGATCCGAGCCGACCTTAGGGTCATTCCAATGGATGGTTGGGAGAGGGACATGTGGTTTGATCAAACAGGGCTTCCATGGATCATGCCTTCACCCAACCTTCCTACCCTGGACACAGCGTTGGTTTACCCTGGAATGGTTCTTTTTGAAGGAACTAATGTCTCTGAGGGAAGAGGAACAACTAGACCTTTTGAGACGATCGGGGCACCTTGGATTGATGGCAGAAATTTAGCAAACAAGCTCAACGAACTCAATTTATCAGGAGTACTTTTCAGAGAAGTGAGATTTGTGCCAACCTTTTCTAAATACGCTGGAGTTGAGTGTAAAGGCGTTCAATTACACGTTATTGATAGGGAAAGCTTCAAACCATTTCTAGTAGCAATTTGCATGCTAGGCGAGATGTTAAAGGAGAATTTTGATGAGTTTGAATGGATAAAGAGACCAGGAAGGGAGAAAGGATACTATTTTGACTGCCTTGCAGGCACAGACAAGATAAGAAAGGCCCTAGAAGAGGGTTCAGATCCGTTTGAGTTGTATAAAGAAGCACAGGCATCTGCTCAAGAGTTTCGGATTGAAAAGGAGGAGTACTTGCTTTATTAGGTTCTGTTAGACGATGTTCGTGGAGAAATAGCCGTTAACTTGAAAAGAAGGTTTCAA
>QMVZ01000139.1 GCA_003661365.1 Thermoproteota archaeon
ACTGTTTGAACATCAGAAACAGATCGGAAAGTAAAACTTTATTGGGAAGATCAAATAACTTTTCATAACATCAAAAAAATTTTTGTGGTTCCAATGTTACAGGAGAGTGCACTAATCTTTGCTGCTGACATCGATGTGCAGAACTTACTCGATGCTTTCGGCCTTTCAAGTCCAAGAAGGGCTGTAGCTCTTATCATAGATGGTCAAGGCAGGGAAAACGTAGAGCAAATTAAGAATCAGGTTAAGTGGATGACCAAGTCCTTTAACTCGATCGAACTCAGGAGGGACTTTGAGCTCGTGTTCGACACCGTTAGGGAGCTTATACAGAACTATATAGATCTTGGATGCAATGTTTATGTATCTATCTCTTCCTCTTTCCCAGAAATCTCTGCTGCTCTTTATGCTGCAACAATGTACAAGGGAGGGACCCCTCTCGCTCCAGGGTCCCCAAACATGCAGCTTCCAATGCTAAGGGTTTTGATGCTTCCAAAGATACCACTCTACATCCTAAAGGTCCTACATCGAGATTTCAATGGGATTGCAATCCAACAGGACCTTTCGAGACGAGTTATTGAAACTCTTAGAAGGGAAGAGAACATGGAAAGGAAGAGCGGCAGCGCCCTGGTCAATTACTATATTAACAAGACGCTGAAGCCCCTGGGCCTCGTTAGAACGTGGACGGAGGGCAAGAACCTCAAGATAGAGCTTACCAACGCTGGTTTAGCTGTCGCAAAGAGGGTAGAAGATTATATCAAGCTTCTGCCTAAGAAGGAGAAGAAAGAAGAGGAAGAGAAGGCAAGGAAGAAGCCAAGTCTAGTTTTAGCAAGGTAGAACGGCATTGAAGAATTCTAGACTAGAGATAGACGGTCCTATCTTCATAGCCTAGCGGAGTTGCATTCATAACAAGCCGCATTAGGTTATCAGCAAATTCCTCAAGCACTTCTTTAGCCCCATCCTGGGGAGGGATATCCTCTGGAAAAGGACCCTTCTCAACAGGGTAGGGAGTCATGTGAAGTATTACCAGGCTCCCCCTGAAATCCCTGACCTCTATTATGTGCCCTTTGTACTTAAAGAGGTAAGAAAACATCGTTTTACCCCCATCAGATTCCCTTATAATGGGATAACCAAAGACATGTATGAGCTTGAACAAAAGCCTCGGAAGAATGGCTGGCCAATAATACGTTATTATAGGATCACCTCTGACCACTAAATCAAGGTTCTTCTCGCGAAGGGCTTCCAGATCCCCTTTATTAACCAGATCCACGTTTTTCAAGAAGTCTTTTGTCTCTTCATCGAGAAGAGGGTCATAACTCTCGAGATATTGCAATAGTCTACCTATCTGGTATCTAGGCCATTGCTGATCATCTATTGCTTTTCTAATATCCACAAGCATGATCTCAACTTGAGTTTTCCTTTTTCTAGAAGACATATCGCTCACCATTAGTAATTGCTTTGATTACCAACATAATCATCCCCAGACTATTGAACTGACAAAATCTTCTATCCATTTCTTTAAGATTAATAAAACATCCCGCTTCCAATAAGGAAGCCTGGAAGAAGGAGGAGGGAAGGGAGGCCTAGAAGGAAAGTTTTCTTCAATTATTTTTTCAATAATACTGAGCATTTTATTTGGATCTCCAGCCTTGTGACCTGTCAAATATTCAAAATAACGACACTTAGTCTCCCAATTAAGTTTGGGAAGTTGCCAGAATATTTCATCTGTTCCTGGAACTTCTTCTATGCCAACTATTTTGAAAAAGACCTTAAGACTTTTTTGAGGTCTTCCTTTGATAAGTTGGAAGTAGATCTCCCTTTCTGGATTGTTTTCTAGCAACTCCATAGATTGTTTAACGATATGTGCTTTGTCATACGACACCCTGTAGAGGAATAATACCTAGGAACTTCAATTTCGAATATCTTTTTTCCAGCCCATAAGTCTCCCCATTTCTTGTTACTTTTTTGCATATCTTGTATGGTCGCTGTTTGTTCGATCATATTGTATTCTTTAATTTGTTTCTTAGCTAATTTTGTATCTTTGGGATCGTGTTTTATTCTAGCCAGACTTTGTTCTGTAGAGATTTCATCTACATCTGGGTCTTTCTGTTCTAAATAATCAGACAGTTCGTCTTGTTCGGCTAATTTCAGCTTTTCTCTAATTTCACTTTCTTGTGCAGATCTCCTTTTGAACTTTCTGCTATTTCCTCCTGTTGCACTTTTTAATACTTTTGGAGTAATGATCTCTTTCCTTGAGAGGTACGGATGCGAAGGAAGTTCATTGTCGAGATTTACTGGCGCATTTGGTTTTTTCAAAGGTTCTGGTTCCCTGGGCAGCTTAGTTATCTGAGACACACCATAATAAGCTAGTGCAGCAACCGAGCCAATTGTGATGCCAGAAATCAAAGGAGGTGCTGAGATCAATCCAGTAAAAGATAGAGTAGATGTGGCAACACCCCAACTTCCAAAGCTCAGGGCAGAACCCAATGCAGGGGAGCCAAGACCTGCGGTGAGCACCGTTATGATGGTGGCAGCAGCAATCGCGGTAACTGCTATAAGTTCCTTCTTATGTCTGGAGCACCAATTCTTTGCTGAACTCAAACCCCTTTTCAAGGTGTTAAAGGCGTGGCTAAGCTTGTTCCCTGATCCCTCTTCTTTTTCTTGGGAAATATCTCTATCATTGTCCTCAAAATAGTCCGTTCTTTCTCTCCCGTAGAGTCCGTGTCTCCTATGAAGCCTTTCTCTCCCTGATCCTACCTTTTCTAAGAAATCTAAAGAAAAATTTAAGAGAAACGCACTTGGATTATGATTAATGCGCTACGAGCTGTATCTTCAGCCAAATCGACCCTTGCGCGACGCAGTCATCGGATTGTTCGTCGTACTCTTTAGTGCTATCCTTCTCATATTGCTCTTTCGTGGCCTTCCAGAAGAACTGTCACCAATCATTTGGCTACCGCTGTTGATTGTGGGTGCGCCAGCTTTGATGTTTGGTTTCCTTCTCCTTCTACGCCCTTTATGGCATCCTCCTCCATTGCACCTGATCTATGATCCTCCATCGGTGGAGCTGTTCGCTTCGGACGGAAGGCATCTTGCGTCTTTCAACCTTGAAGAGCCCCACCGCTTGCTCATGATCGTAAGGGAGCCCTCCTTCAGGACTAGAGTACAGAGTTACAACACCGTTCCTCCCTTGTGGGTTGAGGTTTACTTAAGCCAGGGCAGGTCCTGCGTTTCGTGGGATATCGCTTGGAAGTTCGGGACTAGGCTCGGTAGAGGGGCAGCATCCAAAGAAACCTTCTCTGAACTCAGCTCATCCGCCTTGAAGGATCGATTTCGATGGGCTCAGGCACCTAAAGATATTAAGCAGCGTCTACAATCCTTATCTGCTACTATAGTGGAAAGGCCACGAGGAAAAAGCTTTTTACGAGGATCGCGACCGAACTGGCCCCCTAACCGAAGGAGCTATCTCGGGCTTTCTGCCACGCAATACAGAGTAGAAAAACCGTCCGCAGGTTTGAGCGCGTTGATGCCAATGTTGGAGTCCTTGGACAGCTATAGGGAGCACAATGAACTTCTGGAGACCGTTGAAAGAATTCGATCAGGTGGCAACTGGGATCTACTGAAAGATGCCTTTCCAGCTCAGTGTTTTCATTAGAAAGTAGGTAGTACATCCAAATCTTTTGATATTCCTTTAGTACATGTTACTTCATAAGCCATACATTCTGTTTTACGTTTAAAGTCTCAATGATGAGTTCTTCGCCTGGTCTCACACTTTCAATGGGTTTCGTTGAGGGGGCCAAACATGCAGTTTCGAATGAAATCCAACTCGCTTAGTTTGGGTTTTCTTATCAATCTGGCCACAATCAACCCTCCTGGTTTCCTTGATCCCCACGATTGCCTTTAGCAAGAAAACATTTAATCCCAATGCTTGAAAGACATCTTTTATTACGAAAAAATCTTCGAAGAAGAGATCCTGTTCTAACATAGGGAGGCTAAAGTTCGAGGAGCGCTCACTTGGGTCAGATTTCCCTTTTTCGACTACGAGACATCCTTAAGCAAGATTAGGGGACACATCAAATAAATAGAGGAAACGAGGGAGAAATACTCAGGGCGTTAGGTAGAGACACATAGTGAACTCAAAAAGGCCAGTCCATCTCCTGCTATAGTAGAAACCTAGGTTTACCACTTTTTATTGAATTCTGATTCGTGATCAATCGAGGCCACGAGAATGGAAAGACCCGATAAGACGATGTATTTTCTGAATATTGCTCTTGCTGTTGCTGCCCGTTCAACTTGCCTTAGAAGGAAAATAGGGGCTGTCATCGTCAAGGGGAACACTATTGTTGGTACTGGCTACAACGGAACTGCAAAAGGCGTCGTCAACTGCATCGAAGTAGGTTGCATTAAGGATGAGCTAAAC
>QMVZ01000140.1 GCA_003661365.1 Thermoproteota archaeon
AAGCCTTCTCTCAACAACTTCTTCTTTATCGTCCTCCCTTTGATACAGGCGTCCACCACAAATATCGCATATCTCATCATGCTTTGGGGGGTTGTATATGAGGTGGTAGATTGCACCGCATTTCTCGCATATCCTGCGGGATGACAGGCGTCTGATAAGTTCTTCCCTGTCTACCTTAAGATATATTGCAAGATTGATTGCAAGACCTTTTTGCTTCAACCAACTTGTTAGAGCTTCTGCCTGCCTCAAGTTCCTAGGAAACCCATCTAAAACAAATCCTTTTTCGCAGTCATGCATCTTGAGTCTATCCATAATAATTCTGATTGCTATTTCATCAGGAACAAGCTCTCCTCTTAGTACGTATTCTTTAATCTGTTCTGCTAACGGACCATCCTTCCGAATCATTTCCCTAAAGATCTCGCCAGATGCCACTACCGCTATGCCGAGATCTTCAGCGATTATCTTTGCATGGGTCCCTTTACCTGAGCCTGGTGGACCTAGCATCACAATCCTCATTGCAATGTCGGAAATGATTAGTTACAACTTTTAACTTTTTTCAAGAGCGATCGTAAAGAGGCAAGTTTGGGCTTCCTTTGTTCTCTCTAAACCTTAAACTATTGAAATTAGCAGATCTAATGCATTTATAGCCAAATAAAAGTTCTCTAAACTCTAGAGTTCTACTCGTAAGGAATTATATGCATAATAAAAGAATTATTCTCTTTGCAAATCTATGGGAAAAATATAAGGCTAGAACTGCCTTATTGAAATAAATATACACCCAAGAACAGCAAAAGAGTTGTCGTTAGATCGGCAGACGAGGTAACCATCGGCACGACGAAATTATCAGGATCCCAACCTTTCTTAAAAGTGCCCTCAGCTATGACAAAGGAAAATATAGATATGACAAGAAAGCCAATGAGATTAGTGAAAAGTGAGACTCTTATCAAGGCAAATGCGGAACTGCCAATAGGTCCTCCGGAAAAGAACGCCCCCAGCAGTCCTAAGAAACAGAATATGGTGAAAGCCGAAATCTCAACAGCAATAGCATCTTTTACAAAGATCTGAAGTCTTTGTTTAATGGATCTTCCCAGTCCGATTGCCAGCTTTGTGGTAGTCATGGAGCCTATGATTGAACCTATCCCTCCTAAGACGCTCATCATCGCAGGGTATATGGCAATCAATCCAGGAAAACCCTCAATTTTGAGCCGAAATCCTGTTAGTATCGACCCACTAAAACTGCCAAGAAGGCTAGAAGCAAAAACGCTTGAAACTCCCTCAAATATAGTCTTCCTAAACGAAGATTCACCTATATGACTCTTACAAAACCACAAGACCAAGAACGCTGAAAGGAGAGAAAACAGTGCTAAAAGAGATAAAAGCCCTCTCTCTATGGTCTTAACAGCAAAAAAGAAAACAGAAGCAACTATGATGTCGTTCATCATTGAAACAGCAGGATATACTACTATATCCGGGTTAAATCCCTTTCTAAAACTCAAAATAGCTACAACAACGGTAATTGGTAAGGCCACGGTCACAGAGGCTAAGCAAACAAAGGTTGGTAGAAACAGATATATGAGTAGATGATCGACTTTTGCACTTCCTATTCCTAAATTAAGAAAGAAGGAGAAAAGACCCATCCCTAACGTATCTAAAAAGGCCAGGACAAATATGGACTTTAGTAAAAGATAGAACTCCTTAGTATTTCCCACGAAAGATGGTCTTACTCTCCCGGTGTTTAACATGGTTCCAAGTTTTCCAGATAGAATGCCACCTATGTCCCCACGAATAGTTAAAACAGGTGGAAAAAGAGCTAGAATCCACGGGAATTCTATAAACCCATAAGATAGGAATGACACGATTCCTCCAGCGAAAACGCTACCTAGGTTGAAAGTAAGGGCCAGTAACGACTGGGTAATGGTAGAGAGCATACTCAAGGATTGGTTCTTTTCGTAAGTCAATGTTGCCCCATGCTAATGCCCCTCCTTTATTCAATGACCTATCCTCCTCCTTGCTAATGCCCGCCTCTCGTGGTCAAAGAAGCTTGACCTCTAAATCATTTAAAAAGTATTTGAATTAATTAGAGGCCTGTTTTGAAGGAATTCATCGCTTAAGAATGCTTATGCCTCCTTTATCTTCGAAAAAACCATTTTTTCGAAGTTTTCCCTTCCCTCCTTGTATCCGCTAACTACCACAATATCTCCTTCTTTCAGTACAAAGGAAGGCGTTGGTTTGTATATCCATCTCTCGCCTCTCTTCACCGCTATGATCCTAAGGCCCATTTCTTCTAAATTAAGGTCTCCAAGGCTTAATCCTGTCACTTTACTTCCCTCCTTTACCTCAACCATAAATACGGTATCTGCTGTCTCTCTCATTACCTGTTCAACTATCGGATGGGGTCTTACGCCTCCCAAAACTACCTCTGCAATTGATCTAGCGGCATCAGTTATGTTTTCTGCTGCTAAGGCCAATCTTAGGAGACCAAGAACTTTTTTCTCAGGGATTCCCTTTTCTCTTCCTGTCTTTATTGCTTCTAGCTCCAAGTCAGTGTGAAGAAGGTCTACTAAAAGCTCTAACTTCTCGACCTCCCTTGCAATGTCTGGGTTGAAGTAAAGAAAGCTTGAATGTGCTAGATCTACCGAAAGTTTGGCTAAATCAACAAGGTCTGCAAGCATGCTTCCAAGTTTTTCCTCGGGAGTCTTGGCTTCCTCTTCCCTCAAAGGAGGAAGCTGAGGGACTTTAAACTCATTGAGCTCGCCAGAAGCTATGCTTCTGAATGCTGAAAGGCTCTCTCGATCTCCTCTAACTAACAAAAGATCCTTAGGAGCCAGTACAACGTCCGATGGATTGAATATCCACTCTTCGCCTCTTCTAAGGGCTATTATGTCTACGCCTATCTTCCCTTCCAGAGCCAGTTCTTTTGGAGTCTTCCCAACTAAAATAGAGTTTTCATTAAGATTATACCTACCTATCCTCTCTTCAACCTCTTCGAATGCCTCTGATGCTATTCTCGGGATTCCCAGTCCTCTGAGGACAGTATATGCAACATCCGTAGCTGCATCCGACATCTTGTCCGAATTTGAAGCCAACACCCACAGGCCTAGCATAGCTTCGGCATCTTCCTTGTCCCTAGCTGCGATGGCTATTATCATTGCTAGTTGATGACACAATCGATCCACTTTCTCACTTAGTTCTACCACGTTTTGTGCGAGATCTTCATCATTAAAGAGGGCTGAGGCATATGCCAGATCTATCATTAACTCAGACGTCGAAAGGATTTCAACTAGGAGGTCTCTAGCGGGAATGGGCTTGAATTCTACCCTTTCTTCACCTTCCAACTCGAAGGTCTCCCATCTTTTGAATGGAGAGTTGTTATTTAAACCTCTATCTAAATAAGTTCCTTGCTTTTGGTACTACTCTCCAACGATCTGTAAGATTACTTTCCTAGACCTTGGACCGTCCAATTCTATGAAAAGTATCCTTTGCCATGTTCCAAGAACCAATCTCCCTTTCACTAAAGGAATAGATATGCTTGACCCACTCAAGCAGTTAAGTATGTGGGCGTGAGCGTTTTGTTCACTGGCAATTCCTCCATACTTAGCATTGTGTCTGTAGTTTCCCTTTATTGGAACAAGTTCTGTGAATTTCTCTAAGATGTCCTGCCAGAGTTCAGGATCATTTTCGTTAACTGCTACAGTAGCAGTAGTGTGTGGCTCCCAGATAACGACAAAGCCTTCGGAAATACCAGAGCCCGATATGACTTCTTGCACTTGATCTGTAATATCCAATATCTCTAGTCGCTTTGAAGTCCTTATTTTCACCTCGCCCGTGTAAGTTCGCATAGCATTTCACCAAGAAGTTAAACAATTATCCAGAAATAACAGCTTCGATTGTTGCTAGTAAAGTCTCTGCGGATGTAACACCAACGTACTTCTTTCTCAGATTTCCCTCTGCATCAACGATAAATAGCGTGGGAATCGCTCTAACCCTATATGCTTTCGCTGTAAAACCTTTTGTGTCCAAGAGAACAAGCCAATCAACTTCTTCCTTAGAAATGAACTGTTGAACAGTACTTTTGCTTTCTCCAACGTCTATAGATATTATTACGACCTTGTCTTCGTTTACCATTGATTTCAATTCCTTCAGGTTCTTAATTTGAATTCTACAAGGACCACACCAAGTAGCCCAAAAATCTAGGAGCACAACTTTCCCTTTAAATTCGCTAAGCCTTACTTTTTGTCCTTTTAAAGTCTCTAATTCAAAATCGGGAGCAATGTTAGTTCCAGATTGAGAAGCAGTAGGAGGACTGGTAGACTGAGGATGAGGATACACGGTCTCAGGTACAGGCGTGGTTTCAACTTCAGTTTCTACTTCTGGTTTTTTCATAT
>QMVZ01000141.1 GCA_003661365.1 Thermoproteota archaeon
CTATGTTGGGCTGGCTCTTGAGCTACTTAAGAAATAATATCAAAAAGGCATTGCTCTGCTTTATTTTAACGTCGAATATCCGAGGTAAATCATTACCCTTATTGCTTTATATGCTTCAGACATGTTTTTTGCAACATATCTTAGCGTAAGCGGATCTATTCTTTCAGATCCTGGTAAAATCTGAGCTAGATCGGCCATACCAGGATTTAGAAATTTAAGCTGAATTTCTATTGGTGATGGCACTTGAATTGGCTTTATATCACCGCTTCTGAGGAGATTTACGGCCTTGAAAGCTCCTTCCTCTATCATCTTCCTAGCCTTCTCTGGAGAAGGACATTTAGCAACGTATCTTCCGATTGCCTCCTTAGTTATCACACCAACGACTCCGGGAAAAAGGTCTCGGGCCTCTCCCACCGCAAACTGGTCTCCTGAAATTAAAGCAACTGGAACACCATAGAAGTTAGAAACTAAACCATTTAATCCAGGTTCTCCGATAGATCTCCCATTCACCTTGAGGTCTGCAACAACCCTTCCTGAGTATGTGTGGCTTAGAACGCCGAAAGCTCCAGATCTGGCGTGATAGCCAACGAAGAAAGTCCCATCGAAATCTCTAGAGAGACCTTCGAGCATGCTCATGGGCTTTGGTGACCCAATGATGAGCTCGGCCTCTGGGTGGAGTTCTTCAGGCAAAAGGTTCCTCATGGTCCCGTGAGAATCGTTCACAACTATTTTTTCTGCTCCTGCTCTTAGAGCACCTTCAACAGCAGCATTAACCTCTTGAATCATCCACTTTCTAGCCCTGTCGTGCTCTCTTCCATCCCTTCTAGTGTGCTCTACATCTACTACCCCACATATCCCCTCTAAATCTGCAGATAGGTATATTCTCACAACCAACACCTCCTAGACTGAGAAAATGGGAAGCCTTTAAGTCAAGACCCTGGATGTTTTAGTGGATTTTACTTCTAACTGTTAACGTTGAGGTTCTCACTTAAAGTTCTCAAAATAACTCTACATCTAAGATCTAACATAACAATACCCTTCCCCAGAACAGCTCTGCTAGCTTTTCCCTTAACTCACAAATTTTTAGCGCCAAAAGACAGCATACTACAATGTCCCAAAGATACTATGTTGTTAAGGGAGAAAAAGTAGCTCTGTCCATACTGTCAAAGGATGACATACCTCTCTTTGTTACCTGGCTTAACGACCCTAAAGTGACCGTGTACCTCTCGATGAGGAGGATTATCACTCCAGAAGGCGAAGAAGAGTGGATTGAGAGGGTAAGAAAAGACCCAAATTGCAGACATTTCTCCATTGTGGCCTTGCCTGAGGAAGAAGTAATTGGGGTTACAGGCCTTGATCGCATAGATCCTTATGACGGATCTGCTACATTTGGCATCTTCATAGGTAGAAAGGATTACTGGGGGAAGGGATATGGTACAGAGGCTACGATTCTGATGCTTGACTACGCCTTCAACTGCTTGAACTTACACCACGTTTGGCTCATTATTAAGGATTTCAACAAAAGAGCCATAAAATGCTACAAGAAAGTTGGTTTTAGGGAGGTTGGTAGGCTAAGAGAAGCCATACTTCAGCCAGATGGCAGGCATGATATAATCATAATGGATCTGCTTGCAAAAGAATTCAACAAGGCCTACAAATCTAAATTCAAGGAGATACAGAAAAGCGCATGATCTTAAGCTAGTTTGAAGCGATCCTTCCAGCACTACTTCTAAAAAGGATTATAGTAGTCTAGCTCTAAAGCATCTTTTCTAAGAGGAAATTCGGAGATCGATTAACTAGCTGTTTAACATTTGTAGGAAGATCTACTTAGAATTCCAACTCTTTAGCAACACAGAAGAAGTGTCTAATCGCTATGATTCCTGGAAGCTGTGTATAAAAGAAGAGAAGGTCTGTCCAGGGAACTGTAATAATGCGATACCCACTTAATCTAAGTGAGTTCATTGCTTTGTATAGAAGCACCGAACCAATACCCTTCCCTCTCATCTCTTCGTCTACTCCAATGGGCCCAAACCAATTTGGCTCAAGCAGACTGTAACCAGAAAAACCCACAACTCTTCCTTCATATTCAGCTAACCACACGCTTGTTGATTCCTTGGAAAAGCCTAAACCTACCTCATAAGCCCAAAAAGGAGAAAATTTCTCTCCAACCCACATCATAATGGCCTTCTTCTCTTGAACAGAGGCTTTCCTAAATGATATGCCCTCTTGCTTAAGCTTTCTCTCCATCCTCACAATTCTCGGAGGGATATAAAAGCTCCTTAGGTCAATTTCATAGTTAACCGCATCACCGACCTTCTTAAAGCCAAAGTCAATGAGACTATCCAGATAATAATCGTAAAGCACATCCACTCCAGGGAAGAAATACCAACTAGCAAAGTCACCAAACCTTATGAGAGTTCTTCCGCTTTCTCGTGTGAGTTCCTCAAACCGGAGGCAAAGAGATTTGAAAACCGAAGTATCTCTCTTCTCAGGAGGAATTGCAATGGCTTTGATCCAAGCCACTTCCTTTTGTTTTTCAATCATTTCTTCCGGAGCTCTTGTTCTCTTAACTCCTATTAGAACTCCTGTAAGTTCCCCATCTTCAATGGCAAGCAGGACAAGATTTGGGTCAAAGTTTGGGTCTCTTCTTACGACACGTTGATATGTGTGGGAAGATATGAAGTCCCTTTCAAGCCCTTTGTTAAGGACTTCTACCATAATTCCTTCCCAGTATGGATCCTCTGCTAAACTCGATATCTTCATAGCACTTCTCTACATCGTTTCGGTTGTAAAACTTATAAGATGGTAAACAAAGGTATGTGGTTCTGTTTACACAGGATATCAGGACTATAGGTTTTCTTCATTAAGTCAAAGGTGCTATTCAATAGCTCTCTATTCAAAACTGTTAAAACTAGGATAAAATGAGGAACATTTAGGATGAATGCCGTAGTCGTCGAAAAAGTTACCAAGAAATATGGAGATGTCACAGCATTAGACGATGTAAGCCTTAGTGTTAGGGAAGGAGAAATATTTGGCCTACTTGGACCTAATGGTGCTGGTAAGACCACTCTAATGGAGATCATCGTAGGGCTTAGGAGACCCGATTCAGGAAAAGTGATTTTGCTAGGAACAGACGTTACAAAAAACCCAAAAAGATAGGACACATTATAGGCTTTAACCCCCAAGAAACTATGCTATATGATAATCTAACTGTTTTGGAGAATTTAGAGTTCATAGCCTCGCTTTACTCCTTCTCAAGAGAGAAATTCGAGGAAAGGCTTAGAATCTTATCAGAAATGTTCGAACTAAGTAATTTCCTAAAAAGAAGAACTGGAAAGCTTTCTGGAGGTCAAAAAAGGAGGGCTAGCTTAGCTGCATCGCTTTTGCATGACCCTCCTGTGGTCGTGTTGGATGAACCCACGGTAGGCTTGGATCCAGATGCAAGAAGGGAGTTCTGGAAGTTCATAGAGGATATGAAAAAGGAGGGTAAAACAATCCTACTCAGTACGCACTACATGGAAGAAGCTGATGAGCTTTGTGATAGGGTCGCGATAATGGACTTGGGCAAGATAATCATCATAGGTTCTCCTGATGAACTGAAACGATTGCACGGGGGTTCTGCAAAGATAGCAATCCATGTGAAGATGAGATACTTGGAACTCGCGGAGAAAGTCCTATCCGACTACGCTCCGACCAGGGTTTTGGAATGGTTAGAAATAAGAACTGAGAAGCCTGAAGAATTAGTTCCAGATCTCATAGCAAAACTTCAATCTGCAGGAATAGATCCAGAAAGCGTCGAAATAAGATCACCAACTCTGGAGGACGTATTTCTCAACCTTACTGGAAGGAGGTTGATGGAGGCGATTAGATGAGACCTTGTTTTGGCATAGCAAAAAAGGACTTCTTATTGTTTGTCAGGGATAGAGCTACCCTGTTCTGGGTGCTAGCTTTTCCTATAGTAATGATGCTCCTTTTCTCGACAGTATTCGGTGCAGAAGGCGCTAGATTTGACATTGCTTGCGTTGACAGGGATAAAGGACAAATTGCTAGCGCCATAATAGAGGCTCTTAACTCGACGGATGTAGTTCACCTTCATGTTATAGAATCTGAGGAAAAAGCATTCAGAGCTGTCAAGGCTGGAGAAAATGATTTGGTTGGGCTTCTTGTGATACCAGAAGGGTTTACGGAGAACTTAACCTCGGCCCTCGCTGGAGACTTAGAATTCTACGTGAGGGAAGAGGATCCGACAGTCCAGCAAACTCTCACATCCTTCATGTCTGGCTTTGTTGAGGAGTTCAACACCAAATTTAGGCATGAGATTCTGAAGAGAATTCTGGAATTTTTGCCAGAAAACCTGAGTTTTGGAGGATATGTC
>QMVZ01000142.1 GCA_003661365.1 Thermoproteota archaeon
ACTCCAACGTCGCCAAAAGGGGTCGTAATGACCCTAGTAGTGCTCTCCTCAATAAGTTCGTAAACCCCACTTCCTCCTATTATCCCTATTCTAGGCATTCTCTTCTCCCCTTTGCTTAAAGTCTGGGGATTACCTTTATATATCATGCTAAAGGAATCGTATTCTGGCTAGTTAGGATGAGAGCGTAGATATGAAGGAGGTGATATAATGAGCCTAGCGACTATTGGAGGAAAACCAGTCCTTATTCTCAAGGAAGGAACATCTAGGACCAGAGGAGATGAAGCTAGAAGGATCAACATAATGGCAGCCAAGGCAGTAGCTGATACTGTGAAGACAACCTTGGGACCAAGAGGCATGGACAAGATCATAGTAGACTCCCTCGGGGACGTAACCGTTAGCAACGATGGAGCAGCCATTTTAGAAGAGCTTGAGGTCGTACATCCAGCAGCTAAGTTAATGGTGAATCTAGCAAAGGGTCAGGACAAAGAGGTTGGAGATGGAACCACTACAAGCGTTGTGCTTGCTGGAGAACTTCTTTCAGAAGCAGAAAACCTTCTTGACAAGGACATACACCCAACTATCGTTATAGAAGGCTTTCAAAAAGCCCTAAAGAAGGCACAAGAAGAGCTAGATAAGATCGCAATGAATGTGGATCCCGGCGATGAGGAGCTATTGAAAAAAGTTGCAATGACAGCAATGGGAAGCAAACTCATAAAAGGGGGAGGAGAGCGTCTCGCAGAAGTTGTTGTGAAAGCAGTAAAAGCAGTTTCTGAAGAGAGAGACGGAAAAATCGTTGCTGACATAGATGACATAAAGATAATGAAGAAGAAGGGCAAAAGCTTGGCTGAGAGTGAGTTCATAAGGGGAATAATCCTAGATAAAGAGGTAGTTCATACAGACATGCCAAAACGCGTTAAAGATGCAAAAATAGCCTTGATAAACCTATCGCTAGAGGTAAAGAAACCTGAAATAGATGTAGAAGTTCAGATCTCCACTCCTGAAGAGCTTAGAGGGTTTATAGAGCAAGAAACACACATGCTCAGGGAAAAAGTTGAGAAGATAGTATCAACAGGAGCTAACGTGGTATTCTGTCAGAAGGGAATAGACGAGGTTGCACAACATATTCTAGCTCAAAAAGGAGTCCTTGCAGTCAGGAGAGTAAGTCAAAAGGATATGGAGAGGTTAGAGAAAGCTACTGGAGGGAGGATCATAAACCACTTAGATGATCTAACCGAAGAAGTGCTGGGAAGGGCGGGACTTGTCGAAGAAAGGAAGATAGGAGAGGATAAGCTGGTATTCATTGAGGACTGCGTGAATCCCAAGGCTGTGACTATCCTTCTGAGGGCTGGCGGAGACACCATATTGGACGAGGCAGAGAGGGGGATAAAAGATGCTTTGTACGTTGTAAGGAACACCGTAGAAGATAAAAAGCTTGTTTACGGCGGAGGTAGCGTGCAGTTAGAGCTAGCTAGGAAGATAAGGGACTACGCTGTCCAGATCGGAGGAAAGGAACAGCTAGCTATAGAGGCCTTTGCATCAGCCCTGGAAAGCATAACTAGAATTCTAGCAGATAATGCTGGAATGGACGCTGTAGATACTCTGATGAAACTCAGAAAGGAGCACGAAGAGGGAAAAATCTCTTATGGGGTTGATGTCCTTGCAGGGGACATAGGAGACATGGAAAAACTGGGTATCTATGACACTTACAGAGGGGTTAAGAATGCATTAACTGGGGCTACTGAGACCTCAATCCTAATACTCAGAACTGATGATATAATAGCAGCAAAGCCGTACGAGGCCAAGGAGAAAGAGAAGAAGGAAGAAGAGGAAGAGGAGAAACCATCCTTTGGGGAGGAATTCTAAATAAGGAGATGAACTCTTATTGCCCAAACTATTGGACAGGGAAAAGGGAAAAATACTAGGAATCAATGCCTTTGACCTGTTCGTAATCTTATTAATCCTTTTTCTCTCTTTTTCTTTGATTTCTAGGGTCATTCGCCCAGGAGAGCAGGTTAAGGAGTACTCAGGACTTAACATTCAGAACGCAGCTTTAGAGTTCACAAGACTGAATAACCTTGGTTTCGTCGTCTATGGGGAAATAGATGGGAAATGGACGATAAACGGCTCTCAATTTAAGGGCACAATACTGCTGGTCGATGCTTTAGAGACAAGGCTTATCGGTAGTTTAAATGGGAGATCAGTTACTATAGGGGGGCCTAACGCTTATCTTGAGGATCTAGCCGCAAAAACAATCGTATTTAGAACAGAAACGCCGTCTCTTATCCGCGTTAACGTTAAGAAACCGATTATAGCTGGAGATTTACAGGAGCTCATAGAGGACCTTAGAAACATCTCGACAAATGTTGCCGGAAAGTACGGTGTAAAGACAATAAAAGTTCAAGCTTACACTTTAGTATTCGATATACCGGGTTTTAAGGCAACAGCGATGCGATACTTGGAGATTAGGAATAAATTATCTGAAAATATCCCTTACCCTGTGCAAAAGATCTACGTAGTTGATGACTACATTAGTTTCTCACTTTATCCAACAAGCTTGGCTTTAAGGGATATAGATTTGCTAAAATTAGACCAAATTCTAAACGAACTAGGTCTAAACTACTCTAGAGTAATGGCTGATCAAATAGAAATTTACATAGGAACCCAAGAAAGCCTGGTTGGAGTCGGAGTCTATGGCGAGATTCTGGCGAATGCAAGACCTTTGAGCGATGTGATCGATACAACAAAGTTGACATTCATTCCGAAACCTTAAGTGATCGGCTTGATTGTATCGTTTTTAGTTGCCTCTGCTCAGAAAAGTATGCTAGTTAAGGCATTTTCTAGGCTTTTCAAAGGAGGAAGGATAATAAAAGACAGCAAAACAGCTCTTCTTATTAAAAACTTGTTTACTTTCTTCGTAAGAGCCTCAAGAAGATCTATTTTCTCCAAAGTTATAACATCCCTTTCTCTTCTCCTATCACCCCTGTTCAGTAGCTGGGGAAAACTTCGTAACTCTCCAATTATCGCCAAGACATCCTCCTTTCTCGATAATTCATATTTCATAGATCATCTGCTTTCTCCAATAGCTTTTCCCCTAATGATTCTTGCATTCTTTGCTGTAGCAAACGTGCTTTATGGACCAAAAACATTGATTCTCATCTTTTCAGGTATTACGAGCTTTCTTATCGGGATATTTTGGGGATCGTTGGAGTCTAGAAGACTAAATCCAAAGGTAAAAGATCTCACAATATTTTCTCTGGGCTTGATCATGCTTGTGATAGGTTTCTTGGGATTTTTCCTTCAAATTAGAAGGGTAATGGCAATACCAATCCTTAATGAGGCTGTTAGAAGAAGACTTTCTCCAAAATACAACTACATGGCATGGACAAGCGTTCCTGGAACGTTTTACGTTCTTTCTACCTTCAAGAAAGAGGAAGAGGAAAGTCTACCGGTTAAACTCCTCCTCTTAATAGTTATTGGATTTGTTCCCACCTTTTTACTTGGATATAGGACAGAGATGCTTGCCTACTTCATTGGTGTCTTGACTGTGCTATATTACAGGAGATACATGTCGAAATTTGCACTTCTATTATGGACTGCATTTGGCGTGATTATTTACGTTGTTACTAGTGTGGTAAGGTTGATGTTCGCAGGACTCACAGCAAATCCGTTGTGGGCTGCCGCCTACAGACCTACAATCACTGCTGGTTTCTTAGAAGGAATTGTGATGAGATATGGCTGGTCTCAAGTAACGGGAGGTTTGATCCATCTCTCGGGCATTTCCTCCCTTTTAAGATTCATCCCAGGACCTAGATACGGCCCTAGAACAATTATAGGAATTTACGCTGGAGGAAGAAGAACGATATCAACTACAGCCACTATATTTGCCCAATTTTTACTTGATTTTGGCTTTAAAGGGGTTATATTTGCCTTTCTTGCTTTGGGCTTCCTTCTTTCGATTGCTTTTAACATGTCTAAGAAGAAGGAAGCTTTGTTGGGCCCATACGCAACCCTCCTATCATACGCCATGGTGGGTATAGAGACGGGGATACTCGACCTAAATGTGTATATTTATTTGATTCTGAGCTCAATTATAGTTATCTTATCTCTTAGAGCTAAAACTAAGGAAACATCTTGAGAACGGGTATTAGTCAACCTTTTAAAGGCATGGAACCTCTTGACTTTCGAAGTCGTGGAGGGCATCGAGTTGCCAGTAAATTATCACGGAAAGGTTCCGCTTAGAGGAAGGACTCCTACAGGCGCTAAAATAAAGAGGTTTAGGAAGAAAAGAAAATATGAAATGGGAGGTCCTCCAGCTAGCACGCGTTTGGGACCTAGAAAAATAAAGGTAGTTAGGACAAAAGGGGGAGGAAGGAAG
>QMVZ01000143.1 GCA_003661365.1 Thermoproteota archaeon
AGACCTTGGAGATAGATGGAGTTAGGGCTTACACGAAAGAAGGTTGGTTTTTGATAAGGGCATCCAACACAAAGCCAGAGATAAAGATAAGAGCAGAGTCAACGAGCGAAGAAGGTCTGAAAAATCTGTTTGGGGAAGTCACTAAGGTAATCAAAGAGGCTGCATCCAGGCTTGGAGTAAAGGTTGAGGCTCCCAAGTGGAGGTACAAGAAAACGTGATCTTCTCCCTTTGCAAATGCCCTACATCGCGACATCAACTGTTCTTTTCCTTCAACAAGCATTGAAGGAAATAGGTGCACTTTTTAAGTCCCAGAAGAACGGATTTAGAGATGATAAAGAGAGTCAGGTTCCTCAAAAGAAAGACATTGCTCATTGCTGCGATACTGCTTGCTGTTGTCGTGCTATCCTTAGTGATCGGATTTCTGACTTATCCAGAGGAAAGGGTTGGTCTTCCTCCAACAAAGGCTCCACCTTCTGCGGCCGAGCCCTCCTTTGTTCCTATGCCAACTCCTCCAGCTAAGACTAAGGAGGTAACTGGTGCACCTATTCCATCTCCAACACCCCCTCCAGAGTCTGCTGTTCCAACTCCTCCATACTATGAGTCAGAACCCATTGCTGAGCCATCTACCTTGGAGATCGTTGAAAGAATGGTGATTTACACAGCTCAAATATCTATTGAGGTAGAGGATGTTGAAGCAGCGGCGTACAGGATTCAGAGCATAGCGGAAGGATCCGGAGGCTTTGTCCAGAGGATTTCGATCTCAGGAGAGGAAAGGAAAAGCGGACTGATAACCATAAGGGTGCCTCAGGATAAGTTCTATGAAGTGCTAAGGCAGATTGAGTCCGTGGGAAACGTTACAAACAAGGAAGTTTCAGGAGAGGATGTCACTGAGAAGTACATCGATCTCGAAGCTAGACTTAAGAACGCTAAGAGGGAAGAGGAGCGTCTCCTTGCGATTTTGGATAAGGCAACAGATGTGGACGACATACTGAAGGTGGAAAAGGAGTTGATGAGGGTTAGAGAAACAATAGAGACTCTTGAGGGACAGTTAAGGTACCTAGAGCGTAGAGTAGAGTACTCTACCATATCTGTCTTTCTGGAGGAAACGGCCAGGCCTCCAGTAATCTCAAACGTCAAGGTGGTTGAGGTGTCCACAACAAAGGTAACCATCGAGTGGATCACCGACGTGCCCTCAACAAGCTTGGTGGAGTACGGGACTACTAAGTCGTACGGTTATGAGGTTTACGATCCTAGACCAGTTAAGGAGCACTCTATAACGATTACCGGCTTAAAAGACTCGACCACCTACCACTTCAGGGTGAAGTCAACAGCCTATGGCAAAACCGCAACATCAAACGATTACACGTTCACAACAGAATCAGAGCCCTGGATCAAGATTCCTGAAATAGATTGGGGATATCCCATAGAAAGAGGATTGTGGGGGTTCTTGGTATTAGCTCAGGTTTTAATTACCATTTTCGTATTCTTCGCGCCTCTGTTGGTGATAGTGGGTCCACCTGTCTACTACTTCTATAGGAGAAGGGTTAGAAGTAAGGAAGCATCAGAGGAGAAGTGATTTGAGTGATATCTGTAAATTAGCCTAGATTAAATGGTATTGAAAAAGAAACCTGATTCCTCCCCTTTAAACAGAAAGACTTAAGAGCGTGCTTCTCTTTTGTTCAGGAATCCAATGTCCATGGAAATAGTCACCCCAGAAAAGGCCATAGAGCTTGTTAAGGAGGGTAGGACAGGCTTTCTGATGACGCTTGTCTATTGGATGAACGACCCCGATGCTCCTGTTAACCCTGAAGATCTGGGAATAAGAGTTCAGACGGGAGGCTTAACCCTGGGCCCTGAGCACACACCTAATATATCCTTAGTAGGTGATGTCATAGTAACCGAAGCATACTTCCCGGAAGAATTGACTCCAACGCCTTTGAGAAAGAAGGAGAACAGGATGGAGTGGGGCGGTTACAAGGTATCGGTTAGGATACCTAAATGGGCAGTTATGGCAATATTGTTCCCGACAGATTAGTCATTTATGAGATATAATCTGAAAAATTTGTTCTATTTTGCAAATATCTACTTAACCCTAATCGAAGAGACAATAGTTCTAGGCGATGTTACTCACATTAGTTGCTCGTCAAGCAATCGATTGTACATGGATGTCGCAAGCTGTAAAAAATGCTTCATTTAAAATTTCACACGTTTTATATTGCGGGTGGTAATCCTGGAAGAAGAAACGAGTAAGGCGAGGAAGGAGTCTGTGCATCAGCAGGCTGAGAGGCACGCTCTTTATATCATAATCGACGCCGTCTTCGGCTTGGCTCTTGGTCTTGGGGCGTTCTCTCTTACAGACATACCTCTGAGAAATGGACATGATTTATTCCTAGCGGTTTCTTTCTTTGCTTTTTCGTACTTCGTCATCTCAATGTCTTGGATGGCCCTACGCCCTTTCTTCAAGGAGTACATCGTCTATGGATCAATAAACGGGTTTTTATTCATTACAGGATTCTTCATTGCTATCTTGCCAGTGTCGATGCGCTTGATAATGATGCAATACTTGAAGCAGACCTCTCTAGCTATCCTCGAAGCCTCGCTCATGCTCTATCCCCTCTGTATGGCAGTAATAAGCATGAACATGGGGGTTTTCAGTTTTGCCTTTTCAAAACAGAGTTGGAAAACAATTCCTTGGGATGATCTCACTCATCTTTTGTCGGAAGGGGTAGGATCCTTTGTAATGGGTATTATATTCTTAATCTCTGTTTTCATACCTCTTGAGAGAACTCTAGCAGACGTGCTACCATTCAACGTCCTCTCAAAGCTGCCGCCTGTAGAGTGGATCCCTTTTAAGGTAGTCTTTTGGTTTTTAGGCGGAATAGCCCTAGCTGGACCGGCAGTTCTAATAACCAATCTGATCTTGCGGTTTAGAAGACCGAAGGACTAGCACAACTCAACACTATTTTTTCATGCTCAGGATATCTTAGCTCTGATTCTCAGAATACCAAAGATTTGCGATGATCTGTTCTGCTTTTCGACTCTTTATTTCTTATTTCACTGGTTCTCATCTATTTCTTGAAAAGATGATTAACTTAGGAAGATTCCTCCAAATAGTGAAAGGAAGGATAAGGCTTCTTCCAGGAGCACAAAGAACTGATTGATGAACTATTTTCCCCAGGAATAAAGCTAGGACTTGTTCTCTCCTCAAGAAGGAAGGTGGTTGAATTAGTAATCAGAGAAACCGGGTTGGGAGGCGTTTTTGATTTTATCATCGCTCAAGAAGATGTTGAGCGTCTCAAAACCCAACTTCTCCAAGATCCTCTCGCTGCTCCTTCCTCTGGACGTGAGTTTTGGTATGTGCGAGTGGAAAGCCCATACTAACAAAACTCTCAATCAAACGCTTTGTTCAGCTCTCTTCCATCGTCTTAAGTCCGTCTACGGGCAATGGACATAAAGGTAGAGAAGAAGCGTTCTTAACAAGTGAGATCAGATATCTGTCTGTTTCAATAAGGGTAACTCGAGAAAACGGATAAATCTCTATTTCTTCTTCTCCCTTTTGCCTGAAAACAAAATGCACGAAGCCTCCAGTTAAGGGGTCAGTTGAAGTACGGATGATATATCGTATCCCTTTTATTCTAGCATGAACTTCAGAACCCTTTGCTACTCGCTTTAGAGTAGCAGTGTGACCTTCTTCGATGAGATAGCATGCCAAATTGCTGGAAACATATACAGCACCAGTTTCATCTTCCTGACCCCTTAGTTCCTTTGAGATCTCTGGTTTTCGACCTAATTGTACGTCACAAAGGGCCATGGCGTATGCAGCTTGCATACGATACATACCTGCTTGATAGCATCGTTTGAAGTACTCCTTTGCTTTTTCGTATTTAGCTTCCTTGTACATGGAGGCACCAGCATTGTAGAGTTCTACTGGTGACATTTCCTTCAGACTGGGAAGTTTCGAAGGTGTTTCCACAATCCCTCTTCCGATCCGGAAACTATTGATGATATACTCGAAGACAGGCTCCCAATACTCGAAGTCGCTTTCAGGCGATTCGCAGATGAATTGAAAGGTCACGCCAACGCCAAAATAGGTGATACTTTGTTCCTTTGTCCTGCCTTTTTGGCTGTCATAACTGTAAACAAGCTTTACAGCAGGCTTTCCTAAAAGCTGGATCTCCTCTTCCGCGTAGAAGTGTAAATTTGGAAAAGAACGGATGAGCTCGTCCTCTGCTAACTCAATGAACTCTTGAGGGTTGGTTGGTTGTTTTCTCATTCTCTCGTCTGGTCCAACGAACATCACGGTGTATTTTGCCAAGATTTCTC
>QMVZ01000144.1 GCA_003661365.1 Thermoproteota archaeon
CCCTTAGATCCCTTAATGATGGTCTCTGGAACGTTGCTGTGCGGATCAACAACCACTTCGGTGTATTCCTCCACAATCCGTACTTCAGATAAATAGGAAGGAACCATGTTAAGGCGATGGAAATAGCCATTGCTATGGTACAAAGGCATAGAAGAACGAGCCATTTAGCATTCTCTTCTTTTTCCACTCGTAAGACCGAAAGTAAGAATAGCAAAACGAGAGGCAGATAAAGGTATATGCTTGTCTCCCAGGTTAAAGCACAAACTCCAAAGACAAGACCAGGCAAGGGGAGAAGGACCCACTTTCTGGTCTTATTAGCAAGATGAAGGAGCCAAAAACCAAAAGGCATTATCGCTTCAGCAAGGGCCTCTGGTCTGCAGGATCCTAGGACTGTTGGAGCAATTGTTGGAAGGAAAACAGCGTAAACTCCAGCTCCTATTAGACCAGCAAAGAAGTCATTGTAAAGTTCTTTGAAGAGAAGGAACCAAGATATAGCTCCTAGGATTCCAATGAAAGGAGGAATGTTGAACATTACATCAAAGACTTCTACCTCTTTGAATGTTGAAAGAAAACGCCAAATGTAGTAAATGAAATAATGAAAGAAGGGGGGATGAACCATTTCTCTCCCCTCTGGGAACCATGCCTGCTTATCTATTTGAGGACGATGACCAAGCTTAGTCATTTGTTTGATGATATGAAGGTGCCAGTACTCATCATCTCCTCTGAACATACTCATCTTACCTTTGTTGGATATGCGCATGGCAAAGGCCAGAAGCAATACTGAAGTTAGGATTGCTATCCTGAACCATCGGGCATTAAGAATTTCAGGCTCTTGCTTCCCTTTGAACTTGAACTTTTTTCTTTTTTTCTCTTTCCTGTGCTTCTTACCCATCTCTCATCACAGCGGAAATATCTTCACCAGCCTCTTCCACGCCCTTGGAATGGTGATCCATGTCCTTGGTTGTGGCTCTGGTTCTGGCTCTATTACCGCTTGGCTTTCATCGGAGGGTTCCTCAGGTGCTACCTCTGCTTGGACTTCCTCTTCATCGTTAGCGTTGCTAACAGGATGAACACCGACGCCAGCGTTAAATACCAAAGTGTCCAGAAGGACTGCATCCTCGCTTCCAGGACAATGGACGTTTATGGTTATCTTCTTTTCCTCAATGAGAGTTCCTATGTCCCAAGGAGACTCTGGCTCGTAATTTGTAATATTTCCTATTTGTATGGTTATGGTGCGGATTCCGCCAGTATACCAACCACTAAGACCTAAGAAATGAGTATGCTCTCCATCTCTTGTGAAGTCTACAGAGAAAAGATGATCAACCACTATTCTATAGGTTCCTGGAGCGAGGCATCGCCAGCCAACCGTGATGTCAACATTATGCGCTGGTAGTGTTACATCCCTCGGAAAGTTCTCATAAGCTATCCATCCGTCATAGTAGTGCATCTCCTGCTGAACTTCAGTTCCTCCTTCTCCCACAATGATGAAGATTGAAACCCTTGAGGTTACGGTTCCGCTCGCGTCTTTATCTTGAAGGATGAGTCCGTAGGTTCCGTTCTCGACGTTTGAGGGGACGGGGACAACTATTCCACAAGGCAAACTCTCTCCAGCCTTAGCTATATCGCTTGAGGCTTGGAGTTTGCATCCCCATCCTGCAACTTTGTCCCCGTAAAGTTCTACGGTTGCTTGTTCTTCAGATGAGAAGAAAACCTCGAACGGGATCGTTATTGTCTCTCCCTGCGTTGTGTGGAACTCTTTCTGGCTTATTATTATATGGTGGGGATGTGCCAGTACTTGCGTAATAGCTATGGATCCTACTAAGATCAGACCTAGAAGGCTTACTTTCCTTATCTTCTTGCTAGATTTCATCTCTCAAACCTCCCAGGGACCCCTCCTTTTTTGGAGAGAGCCCTTTCTGAGGGTTTGAAGAGAATTCCAAGCCTCTTCTCAAAAGAAAGGCGCCTAAACTCCTTGATTAGACCCAAGCACTCCTCAAATCCACCTTTTCGGCTTAATTTAATGTCCAGAATCCTCTTAGCAAGCTGAACAGCCTTCTCGTCTCTCAGAACTAGGATTCCAGAGCCTCCATCCAAGCCGTATGACTTCGCAAGATTCAAGAGGAGAAAGCCGAAGTAGGACTTAGGGGCCCTTGTGTTGTTGGTTATGTCGTAAATCTCCTTCTGGAGCTGGGGAATTTTGATGCGGTACGCAAAGCCATTCCTCTTTATGAGAACCCTCAGCTCTTTTATCTCACCCTCCCTCTCCCTAAGCCAAGGGATCAACGAAGCTATGGCCTTAGCCATGCTTATCCCTCCCTTTCCTTGTTAAGATGGAAGCCCAAGGGTTGTCAAGGAGCTCCCTCACGTCTTCCCTCAGCCCTTCAGGGAGTTCTATATGGACTGGCCCCTCTTCTTTTGGCTCGTTTACATAGGATCCATCCCCAGGGTTTGGCTCCTTTTGGATCCTCTCTTCTGGTATTATACCATGGGAAACGAGCAAGGACCTAAGCTTCTCAACTTCTGAGGCAAGCTCCTCAATTCTCTTGTCGTAATAGCCTTGATCCAAATAGGAGCCATTTTCATAGGATCCATCTCCATCAAGGAATGACGTTAGAGCTTGAATTACCAGCTCTGTCATCGACTTGTTCTCGATTATGGCCCTCCTTCTCAGCTTCCTCTTGAGATCCTTGGGTATCTTTGCCGTCAGTATCTCGGTCTTCATAGGATCTCCTCCCAAAGCTTCAGCTCTTCCAAAGCGACCTTCGGGGCCTCCTCCAGGCTGGATACTCCCTTCACCTTCAGGACAATATCGTGCAAACCAGAGGAATCGTTGGGGAAGTGAATCTTGACGTACGGAACGTCATTCTTCAGGTAAAGCAGGATGCTGAAGCCCTCCTTCTCTATGACCTCCTTTCTCCTAGCTCCTGAAGGGAGCCTTGGGACGATTATGGCTCTTAGATTCGATTCCATGATCAAGAAATCACCTCCTCAACAACATCCTGCTTCAGGAGAATCCTAGCATTCACTTCTGGAATGTTGGCAACATCTCCAGGCTTGAAGGGTCCATAGGTCTGGAGGTCAGGATAACCGACGAAGGCTGGACATGGCTTCCTGAAAGCAACTAAGACCAAGGGTTTGTTCAATGGATCCTTTGGCTCCAGCTCTTCCTCCCATGGCCTGATTTCCTTCTTTTCAATGAGATATGGCTCAAGGCTCATCTTATCTCACTCCCTCCCTTCTTTGGATCCTCAGATATGCAAGAGGGTTCTTGAGACCGCAATCAGCAACGCAGAGCCCTAGTTCTTTCATTCTCTCACAAGAAAGAGGCAAATAGCCCTTCTTGCTTATCTGCTCGATTTGGTAGGTCGTTATCCTCTCTACGAACCTTGGATCCTTCCTGAACAAGTCAATGAGCTGTTGATCTTCCCAACCGACTTTTCTAAGGTAAGCCACTAACGTAAATCGAGCGACGTGAGGAAGGTGCTCTCCTTTCTTGGCCCTCTCTATCAGCTTTTCCATGCAAGGAGGCGTTTGTATGGGTCCTCTTGGGATGAATCTCCTCACTTTTACCTTCTTGTCTCCCTTTGACTTTACGAACTCCGCAATTTTCAGAAGGTCCAAGAAATTCCTTGCGGAAAGAGGATCCAGGGTTCCCCAGTAGCTTACGAACGGTAGGAGATGGCTTTGAGGATCGATCCTTTTAGCCCTTTCCTTGTTCAGCTTGAGAGGTTTCCAGAAATTGAAGGGGATTGAGATTATGCCAGAAGGATGAGGAGAATATAGCGCTCTTATTGTTCCTCTTTTTCGATAGAGCTGTTTGTCGAAGACGACAGGAAATCCCTTCCCAGCCAGCCAGTCCTCGAAGTACTCAACTAAAGCTCTGTATTTTGCCTCAATCTTGAGGTTGAACGTTAGATATTCTTCAAGATCCATCTCAAAGATCAGCTCAGTAACGTCGAGTAAGCCATGGATCCCGTTCCCTGATATCTTCCATAGCATCTCGATGCCGTGCTTCATGAGTTCTGAATCCAGTATTGAGACGGCTCCTATGGTTTTTTGAGGGTCGTATTCAGGCTGCTCATCGTAGTCCAGATCTACAACAAAATCATTGAATAAAGCATAAAACTGGTCATTAAAAGCCTCAGGATGGCTTCTCTTTAGGTCTTCAACCGTAATGAACAGGCTTGATGAGTCCAGGAGATCCTTCAAGAGCGGAGCGTAGATATAACGCTGTTGTGAGACATGGAGGCATGGAGGGCTGAACCTGTCGATGTTCCTAAGAACGAACTCCTTAAAGTGGGCTTTTTCCGTGAATAAATGCC
>QMVZ01000145.1 GCA_003661365.1 Thermoproteota archaeon
TATTATTACGATTACTACCAAGGAGATCCATCGGGCAAGACCGTAGTTGCTCGGAGAGCGTCTCCCTCTTGGGCTGAGGAGACCATAACGTGGAACAACCAGCCCACGGGCTACGTACCGTCAGCCAGCACGACGATGCCCTCCTCCTATGGATGGGTAAGCTGGGATGTTACCGAGGCAGTTCAAGGCTTCGTGAACGGGACCTGGAACAACTACGGATGGCAGATAAAGTTTCAGACGGAGGGACTAGATACTGGATATGCCGACCCCAAATTCTACTCGAAAGAGGCTGCAACAAACAAGCCCTATCTGGAGGTTACCTATACCTCGGGCTCCCCTCCAAACAAGCCAACTTTAGCTTCCCCTTCTCCTAACGGAACTACGATCAACATAATTAACCCCTGGCTGAATGTTACGGTTACGGACCCCGATGGAGATGCAATGAATCTAAGCTTCTATTGGAGCAACGGTACCCTTATAGGGACGCTGAACAACGTGGCAAACGGTTCCACGACTGGTCTTCAGGTAAATGTGGGCTGGAATCAGGATTACTACTGGTACGTGAACGTTACGGATGGTCAAGATACGAATCAGAGCGATATCTTTCATTTTAAGACGAGACCGCCAGGGTGCGTGCTGTGGCTTCCCCTTGACGAGGGGTCTGGGACCGTTGCGGTGGATAGGAGCGGAAAAGGGAACAACGGAACCATTTACGGGGCAAGCTGGGTTTACGTGAACCGCTCCCTAGGATATGCGCTGAGCTTCGATGGAGAGGATGACTACGTTGAGATTGATGCCTTTCCATATTGTTCCCTGTTCTCTGTTGAGACTTGGTTTAAAGTAAGGGAGGTATCAGACACAAGATATCAGCGTGTCATATGGTTCGGGGATGCTAATGCTTATAATACAATATGGAATATTTATGTTACAAGATTCAGCCCCTATTATACTCGGTTTGAAGCGTTTAGGTCTGATGGTTCAAATTTTGCTGTAAATTTCGGGGTTGCAAATCCGTCCCCTTACACTTATTATGTCGCCACATACGATGGGACAAAATACAGATTATACGTCAATGGTGTGCTTAAAAATTCAAGAACGGACTCTGCTCCCCGCAGTTTGACTCCTACAACCCTCCGTATAGCAAATCGGGTACCGAGTGCTGATTTCTCTTGGATTGATGTTAGTGTGGTTCGCATCTACAGCCGAGTTTTAAACGAAGTAGAACAAAATCAATCCTACAATCTCCTCGCAACCCCTCTCAACAACAACTCCATAACGCTAAAATGGCAGGAATGGACCTATGCGGAGAAGTACTATTACCTCGTCTACCAAGATAACTTCTCAACTCTCTACTCCTCTGGAAGCGTTGCGACAAACGAGACGACGATAAGCTTCGAATCTGGGCACCGCTACTACATCAAAATAATAGCTGAAGATACCTCACTAGCGACGAACACAACATGGTATGTTTGCTCCTTCTACGCAAACGTGCAACCAACAATAAGCTTTGTACAGGTAAACAACCCGTTTGCCAATCCTGGAGACACCATTGTAGCGTTGTTCAGCTCGGCAGATACGGAAACAGCCACCGAAAACCTTACGGTCTATGTAAACATCTCTCAAGGGGGCACGGTATTCGTCTCAAATGGCCAAGCTACCTACAACCCATCAACAGGCCTGTTTGAGTATGCCTTTACCGTGGGCGAGACCTGGCCTGCTGGCTACTATGACATAACTTCCAGAGCTGTGGATGAGTATGGAGGCTCTGGAACCGACACCAAGAACCAAGCCTTCCAGGTTGGGTCTGGAGGTGCGGCAGGTCCCAGCGGTCCCTCTGGAGCTGCAAGCATCGTGGAAACCACGACCCCAAGCCCAAGCTATGAAGAGGAAACCCAGCAGGAAATTCCTCCGATAGTCCTTGCGTTCCTTGCTTGGGTTAGGCAACCTCCAATTGCTCTAGCCATAATCATAGCGATCTTCACGATACTCTACAAGGTGACCTCCGAATGAAAATGACTCCTTCTTTCTTGAATCCTGAGGGGAAAGCGCTTCTCCTCGATGAACATATGATTCGGGGAGAGGGGGAGCGCCCCTATCAGGTGATGGAAGATGTGCAAGGTTAGGGTGAAGATAGGCAGGCAGGTTGTTGAGGCGACGACCATCGGGTATTGGTGAGCGTACGCTCCCGCCTAAAGAGGTCGTCGGGAAGCTAAAACTACGCTAGGAGACATAGCTCAAGCCCGTGCTTTAATACTGCCGAAGGAGCACCGCTCTTTGCTCAAAGGAAAGAAGAAGCTGAAGCTGAAGGTAGTTGGTGTAGAAGTAAGAAAAGGGGAGTTCAAGCGTGCAAACCGCACTTTAAACGTAGAGGTAAAGAGATGGGCTCGTGGCTCCAAGCTCCTTGTTCCAGAGAAGGAGTACCCGTTCAAGGGCGTAAAGAGACGCAAGAAGTCAACGAAATCAAAATCCAAAGGGTCTAAGTCGAGATCAAAGGGAAGAAGAAGGAAATGAAGAGGGCTAAGAAAGGCGAGGGAGTTACAGTAAAGAGGAGTTGGGGCACTCTGTACAAGACGGGCTGAAGGGGGAACTATATGGGCAGAAGAAGAGGAGATCTAGAAAAAACCATAATTAATGTGAAGAGCTATACGAGAAAAAAGCACAAGAGGAAAACAAAACACGGCTACACTTGGGTTAAGCAACACACTGTTAGATCTCATAAGAGGACAGTTTACAGAATACCAAGGCATCCTCTAACAAAAGCAGAAATAGACAGAGTTCTCAAAAGGAGAAAGAAGAAGGCATTGGCAGCTGACAGAAGGAAAACTGCCAAGACAGTTTTTGAGCCAAGCTCTCCTAACGCCACCCTATGGGCACACAAACCAGAGAAATATGATTTGAAGGGGATTGATACTAGGGAAAAGCCGATCTTTGTTGGTCTGCATTATACAAGTGTAACTGGTAAATTAACTATGACTCTAAGCGGAAACACATATCCTATTAGAGAATTTTTGAGAAGAAAAGGATTTAGATGGCTCGCGTTAAATCGGCAGTGGGGAAAAACTTTTTCTAAACCTGAGGAAGTCCGAAGGGTTCTTAAGGAACTTCAGGAAGAGACTAGAGTTAAGTACGATAAAGGAATGATGAGAAGGGCGTTTGAGAGGTACGAAAGGGATAAAAAGATTAAAAAGAGAGGCTAAGACACAGAAACGAGGCCAAATAACACTTACTGATTAATCACTCTAAAAAAACGATAATTTTATAAGCTAAATGTTATTATTATTACATAGATGTGCGATGATGTCGGGAGATGTAAAAATTAAAGAGGTGCCCCCTGAGGTCATATCTAAAATCGTAAGCCTTGCCTCCTCAATTCAAAAGGAGGAGGTCAAGGTATCTCTTGTTAAGAACACAGGTAAGTGGATTTTGTTCAGAATTGAGAAAGGAGAAAAGGCTTTAGCTCCAATACAAAGATGGATGATTAGAGAATTAAAATTCGCCTTGAAGGAGAGGGGGATAAGAAGTTTCACAATACTGAACGACAAAAGACTTCGAATCTGGAGGGGAATTGGCATCCTTGCTAAGGACTTAGAAAAACTGATGAAGTTGGAGGTATAAATCATGAGGAAGGATAGGGAAACTGAGATAGCCGAGATGGTCAGGAAGACAGGGTTTCTAAGAATCAAAGAAATCTCAGAAATGCTCAATATAAGCTATCAAGCGGCTAGCAATCTGGCAACTGCTGTAGCTAGAAGATTCGATGATATAATCAGAAAGGAAGGTTCTCTATATCTAATCACTCTAGAGGGATTGATAGAAGACATTTTGGAGGAATACAGGATATACAAAGGAGTAGATATAGAACAAGTCCCAACAAATCGTTATTTCATTCCACTAAACCACCCCTACGAGGCAGATAGCTACGAGATTGGAATAGAAATAGATCTTAATACAAAAAAGACGTGGTTGATAGAGTACGATGCCCGCACGAGAGAAGTAAACATTATCGAAATAGATGTAAACGAGGCACTCTATTATATCAGAGATTGGGGAGTTGAATACGCACAAGGGCTTCCAAAAGTAGCGAAGGCCTTAGCCCATCTACTCGTGGATAGAGATGTTGTGCCAAGAGAAGATGTTGAGGAATGGCTTTGAATATTCTCCCCTTCTTTCTTCAGATAAAACTTTTCTTATTTACTAATTGTTTTGATTTCAATGCCTCTAGAAAGATATCTTCTTCCTGGTGAAATGGTCCGTTTTGCCAGCAAGGATTTCGTGGAGTACGGAGGAACCAAGTTCAAGCTTTTCCTAACTAATAA
>QMVZ01000146.1 GCA_003661365.1 Thermoproteota archaeon
ATATAAAGAATATATAAATTGTTTTTTCACCAAGATTAGGAGGTAATTTCGAAGAGCGCTCCATCCATTCCTACAAATTTTGTAACCATCCTAGTAAGCAGCGACATTCAAACGGCCATTTCTCTACACAGACGCGCTATGGAGATGTTATCAACTATGTAAAGGAATTTATGATCGCCTACTTGGACGGTAAGAACAGCCTGAAGTGGATACTCGGAGTTATAAGGAGTTCTGGAGTTAGAGGGCAACTTCTCTTGAAGGTGTTCGAAGAGGTAGCAAACTATGGGGAAAGAAGGAGATGGGAAGAGGCATTAGAAGCTTGTAAGAAGAGAAATTACATATGATAGTTGTTTAAAGGGATCCACTTATCTTCTGATGAAAGAGTCTTCTTATACCCCCTTTAATGCTTCTTTTCTCTTAGAGGATTGCCTTTATTAAACAATCTCTCTTGAGGGGACCAGAAAGATACTTTCTTATAATTAGTAAAAATTTTTTAAAATCAGTTATATCATTGATTGCCATGTATGCTGATGTATTAATAATCGGTGGTGGGCCTTCAGGAATAGTTACTGCCCTTACTGCAAGAAAGAACTACCCTGATAAAAAAATCGTTGTTTTGAGAAAGGAGGATAAAGTAGTAATTCCATGCGCCATTCCCTACCTTTCTTCATCTATAGAATCTGTTTCAAAGGACATAGTTTCTGATGAAATTTTAACAAAAAATGACATAGAACTGCTTAAAGGTGAAGCGAAATCTATAAACAGAGGTGAAAAATACGTTGAAACGACTGTTGGAAAGATAAGTTACGATAAACTCGTCTTAGCTACAGGTGCAACACCTCAGAAAATCCCAATTGAGGGTATAGAATTGGAAAACGTCTTCTTCATAAAAAAAGAAGTCCCATATCTAGAAAAACTATTCAGAACAGTTAGAGAAGTTCAAAACATAGTAGTAATAGGTGGTGGGTTTGTTGGTGTAGAATTCTCAACAGACATTGTTAGGCTAAAGAAGAAAATTTCAATCGTAGAGCTGTTACCACACGTGGTGCAATTAAACTTTGATGACGAATTTTGCATGCAGATAGAAGAAAAGTTGAAAGAAATGGGTATTAACGTTTACACAAACACGAGAGTGGAGAAGATAATTGGAGAGAGGAAAGTTGAAAAAGTTCTTTTGAGCAACGGAAAAGAATTGGAAGCCGACATGGTAATAGTATCAGTGGGACTAAGACCAAACGTGGAGCTTGCAAGAAATGCTGGAATAAACATCGGTAGATGTGGAATCGTAGTCGACGATTACGGAAGAACCAATGATCCCGACGTGTTTGCTGTAGGAGATTGTGTTGAAAGGAGAGATTTCATCACAGGAAGCTGCAGAAGTGTAATGCTTGCTTCATTAGCATGCAGGGATGCAAGAGTAGTGGGAAGTAATCTTTTTGAGATGAAAAGACTAAGGAGAATAGTTGGTGACTACCCGATTTTTTCAACGATAATCGGTGACACAGCGTTTGGGTGTGCAGGGTTAACTGAAAGACAGGCAAAGGAGATGAAAATAGAAGTTGTGAGTGGTGAATTCTTAACAGTGAATCGACACCCTGGTTGTCTCCCTGACGCAAAACAGATCAAAATCAAACTTCTGTTCGATAAGAAATCTCATCTGCTTTTAGGTGGTCAAGTGAGTGGAGATAAAGCCGTGGCAGAGATAACTAACTTAATAGGTGTTGCATTACAGGCAAAGTTCACTTGTGAGGACATATATTTGATGGAAGTAGGAACACACCCCATGCTAACTTCTTCGCCCATCGTTTATCCCGTCATTAAGGCTGCAGAGGACGCTTTGATGAAACTTAGCGCCTAATTCTCTAATTTTTCCTTTTTTCTTTTTCAAACCAGCCTACTTCCCTCATGATTTTTGAAGCAGCTCTATAGCTTGGTCCATCTCCCCTTGCGACGTTTACAGACACACCTTCTCCAACGGCTTCTACTACTCGAGCTACCGATTTATGCGTGAAACCTGGGCATAAGATAAATGCGTGAACTCCTTCTTTTTGAGCAAGTTCCTTGCATACCTCAACTGCTTCATCATCATCTTTAACTAAAACGCTTGTAAGTTCGTAGAGAGAAGTCCTAATAACACACCGGTGTTTAGCTGGATCAGCATCCGGAACATGTGCTATAAAGGCAGCCCTAAATACTCCAACCATAATGATCCCATGTTTAGGGCATGAGCCTCGTTAAAAAGTTCGGTTTTGAAATCTCTTAGCTCTCCATCTTCCCTTTCCTCCATTAATCTACAGGGTATTAGCGGACCTGTCCCTCTAGAGCGCATGAATATGAGGGGAAGAAGAGAATATTGGGGCTATAAGGAGTTCCAAATTAGAGAGAACTCCTTATGGAGATCTTCAAAGAACTAGGAAGTTAGGGAGGTAGGAAACTTTAGGAGGAGGCTTGGAAGCTTGTAAGGGAGAGGTTACCTAGATAACCGTCAGGAATTAACTGTAGCTAACCTTTATTTCCGATCCTTCCCTCCATATCCTTTTTTAATCTAAGTATAGCTCTATACGCTCATGGATCTTGCAAGAGCTTGAAGAAGGTCTCTATTATTGTCTTCTCTCGACCTATTGCGTACTTTAGGGCCTTCTTGCAAAGTTCCAAGCCGGGCTTTGAGGCCTTTGGATCTCCGCGGGTCTTCTGATATGCATAGTGTTTTATCCTTAGTAAAAGCGATTCAATAAGCCATCTTCTCCATAGCTCCCTCTTCATTCCTACAAAAAAGTTTTAAGGCTGTAGAATTACGTTAGGCGCTCCATCATTCCAGTCCACGAATATTGGCTCCGTCGGTAAGTAATCAAGCTTCTCAAAGATCTTAACTGCTGCCTTGGTTCCCCATCTATCTGAACCAGCTAAGAGAATTACCTTGCCTTCTCCGTAAGGGTTATTTATCGTTTCTATGACTCCTTTATACTTGCCAGGATAGCTTGTCGTAACTTCAACCGAGAAGGAGTACTTCTTTACCCATGAGTTTGCCAGCGGTCCTCCGACTAGTATTATCACTTTTTCTTTGATTCCCTTTATTGGTCTTAATTTGTTTTCATCAGCTAGGATTTTTAGCTCCTGGGCTAACTCCCAGTCTGGTTGACTTGGATTAGCTACAATACTAACCTTTATTCCTTGAAATTGTTCAGTTGAGGCGGTTATCTCTCTAGCTGCTAGAACTATTTTCTTTACGACAGATCTTTTTACACCATTCTCATCTATCTTACAAGCTGTGACCCAAATGTACATTCCTTTGACTTCTTCTCTACATTCGGCAAAAACGGGTGTTGCATCTTCAAATCCTTCGAGATCAATATTAGAGGCCTCGTAAATTCCAGAAGGAACAGAAATCACCTCTGCATACTTTATAATACGCAATTCGTTTTCCCTGCCTAAACTAAACCAAATGCTCACCTTGGCCCCTTGTTCGGTTTTGATTCTTATGTTGACTAAACCTCCCTTTAACTCTGCTTCCACATCAAGTTTGATGCTGTCGGTACCCTCTGTAACGTCCAAATCTGCTGTAATATCCCACCCAAGTCCAGTCATGTAATATCCGTAGCGACCTATGTCTGGCATCAGATAGAACCTCATCAAGGTATCTGTCGTCAGTTTGCGAGGCTGTAGGTTAACTGTTTGGTGGAGCATGGCCACATAGTATTCCTCATTGGCCAGGCTTTCATCTATTTTCATGTGGTGATAGTAATCAGTGATTATTAGAATTGGACGATTTTCTCCCCAGATCCATTTACGAGACGCGGTACAATGTAATCTAATGCAATCAAAAAGTCCTCCATCATAAAGTATTCTAAGAGGCTTTCCGTTTTCATCAAACTCTATGTACACCAAGGAGAAATCATTGATGAAATGAGGCTTAAGAACCGCAGGTTGAGAGCTGTACACTTGAAGATACTTTATCACATAAAGACCCTTCTCTTCGTCCCATGTATAGGTATAATACATAGAATGTGGAGCCGACCCAGCCTCTACCAGGAATAGTGGCGCATATTGCTTGGCTAATAGATCTGGAGAACTCGTGGCGGTGCCTTGTTCCTCCACAACGATTGTAATGACTAAATAATTGTTGTCATCATTACTTTCCGAAATATCGTCTTCAGGAACGACAATACATCTTATTTCATGGATGCCCGGAACGGCTTTCCATGTAAAAGAGCAACTACCGGAAGATTTCGATTCTAAGTCGCTAAAGCTCTTCTCTTCAATGAATTTTCCATCGACAAATAATCTTACGTAAAATCTTCCAGCATTTTCATCACCCA
>QMVZ01000147.1 GCA_003661365.1 Thermoproteota archaeon
AGAATCGGAGGCCAACCATCAGCAGAAATTGCATTGGGAGCTTTCGAAAAAGTCATTAATATGGGTCTGCTGACATAGAAAATTCGTGGGCGATGGAGATTGCCCAAAAGAGTTATAAACTCGTGAAAACCCTCTTCCCTGAAATACGGGTTTAAATAGCCTTCAGTAAGAAAGTAGTGTTTATTTACAAAATTTACTGGAAAAACTGGTCTCCTAGAACTTGTTTTGAATAATAAAGGGCTTGTATGGGGTGGGTTCTTGTTCCAAGGATATGAAAGAATGTTAAAGAACTCTGCAAAGCCCGAATACATCTTCTACATAGCTGAAGCCCTTGCTGCTGCTTCAACAGCCCTTGTTTCCTCTATCTACGTGATTTTTCTTCTCAGCCGAGGTCTCAACTTTAAGCAGGTTGCTGTTGTAGATGGTTTTTACATGGCCATATCTGCCCTAGTAGATTTTCCAACAGGAGGGATGGCCGATAAATATGGTAGAGGTCTAATGGCAAGTTTGGGCAATTTCTTCTTAGCTCTCGGACTTCTTACATATAGTATGTCTAGGAACTTCGCTCAATTTCTTCTTTCTGAGGGATTAGCTGCTGTGGGGTTTGCCTTTTACAGTGGCGCTCTTGAGGCTTGGATTGTTGACTCCCTAAAGAAATGTGGTAGAGAACACGAAGTTTCAAAGGTATTCGGGACAACCGGTCTCTTATCCTACGTTGTCATGGCTGTTTCTGGGTTTTTTGGAGGAGTCATTGCAGAATTAGGACAGGAGAAGGCATTCCTGGTTGGAGCAGTTGTTGCTCTTTCTGGATGCTTGTTTGTAATCCTTACAGTTGGAAGAGGCCGGGTTGATGCTTATAACGCTAAGAAGCGAGCGTACTTATCCTATTTAAAGAGAGGTTTCAAGGTCACCTTTAGCAATTCCGTCCTAAAGAGGTTGTTGGTCGTCCTTGGGTTTATGGTGCTTGCGATCCCTAGCTTCACCTTAACTTGGGCCCCCAGGTTGAAGGAACTTGGGGGTCAAATGTGGCTACTAGGAGCAACGAGTTCCCTTTTGTTCGTTTCTGTAGGTCTTGCTCAGTATGTAGGAGGAAAGATTTCTGAGAAATTTGGGTTTAAAAGGGCTTCTTTTGTGGGATTAATTTTAATTCCACTCTCCTTCCTCTTAATGGCCATATCTCCGTCTATTGTTTATTTTATAGGGTCGGCATTGCTTTTTGAGATGGGATATGGCCTGAGGACTCCCTCGATCAGGGCGTGGTTTAACAAAGCCGCTCCTAGCGAAGAAAGAGCAACCATTTTAAGCCTTAGATCCACCCTCTTAAGACCTCTAAGTCTCGCTGGGATGGGAATTATGGGAATTATAGCTGATAAATATGGTATATCAATGACCCACCTTTGTGGATTTCTTATCTCCTTACCAGCCTGTCTGATAGTTCTGACAGTATCTGAAGAAGTTTGTTCTTAGCACCTAAAACGCAGGTTAGACTCTTTTTGTCAACAAGGCTTTCAGATTAAAGAGGTCGATTAATAAGAGATTCAAGCAGCTACTCTTGCTTCAATCCAATTGCTTTAAGTATCTGCTCCACTGCCTCGTCTTCTCCAATCCCCGTTATGAATGGAAATCCATTTATTATGGGGATTCCTTTTGCATCTCTTTCTGATACTGGCGTATTGGCCACGATCACATCTGGTTTGAAGACCTCAACTTTTCCAGCGACTTCAAAAGCCTTACATCTGGCAACGGATACGGGAATGTTCATCTTTCTGAACCTTTCTTCGATTTTGGTAGCAACCAACGTTGCTGTTGCAATTGCCGTACCGCAAGCAACGAGAATCCTTACCTCCTTCTTGCTCGACACTTCTGAGTCACCCATATCCTTTGTTGCTATAATAAAAAGTAAGTGTAATTCGAAATAAGCGTTTCCTTCAGCCAAAAGACTTGGCTTGCTTTTAGATGCTTAATTTACTTAATGAACGTCTACCCCTTTGATATCAATCTCCTTTTTTTGGATTCCCGATTTATATTGAAGTTGAGATATTTGGATTTTGGTGGATTTATGAGGAAGTTTGATTTGAGGGGAGTTTTCGGTACGAACAAGCCTATTATAGGTATGGTTCATCTTCCTCCCCTACCAGCCTCACCCTTCTTCGAAGAAAGAGATTACCCCGAGAAAACCGTTCAAAGGGCTTTATCTGATATTAAAGCCCTTCAAAAAGGAGGGATTGATGGGATCCTATTTTCTAACGAGGGAGACAGGCCTTATTCCTTTAGAGTTGGGGCTGAGACCGTTGCATCGATGGCCTTTGTAATAGGACGTGTCTTCGAGCAGATTGAGGTCCCATTTGGCGTCGACGTTATCTGGGACCCCTTTGCGACCATAAGCCTAGCCAAAGCTGTAAATGCTAAGTTCGCTAGAACCATAGTTTCCGGCTCCTTTGCTAGCGATCTAGGGATAATAGACGTGAAGGGCGGCGAAGTTCTGAGGCATAGGAAGAGGATGGGGTGTGAAAACATCCCTCTTTTCGCTTACATAAATCCTGAGTTCGGAGCACCCCTCGGAGGAAGGGATATAGCTACGATAGCAAAAGGGCTGAGCTTCCTCTCTGTTGCTGACGTCTTTTGCGTTTCTGGGCCTAGAACTGGTACTCCTCCCACAGTTGGAGACATTAAAGTGGTAAAAGAAGCTGTCCCTGATGTTCCAGTTTTCTTAAACACGGGTGCCAATAAGGATAACATAGCTGAGTTCCTCAATGTTGCAGATGGCGCTATTGTGGGAACTAGTTTGAAGAAAGGAGGCATAACTTGGAACCCCGTTGATGAGAGGAGAGTAATGGAGTTTATGAAGGTTGTCAGGGATGTGAGAGGTGGATGAACATGATTGACCTAGAACTTATGAGGAAATTGACTGAGATACCTGCTGTTTCGGGACATGAGGATCCTATGATTAGGTTCGTAAGAACCTACATGGAGGAAAGAGCCGATAGGGTAAGAATGGACAAGTTGGGTAACCTGGCAGCCACTATAGATGGCACGGATCCTAACGCTCCTTCCATTATGGTCCTATCCCATATGGACGAGGTTGGCCTCATGGTAAGGAGAATAGAACCTAACGGCTTTCTAAGAGTTGTTAGAATCGGGGGAATCGAGGAGAGATCCCTTCTTTCTACCCAAGTTAGGGTGATAACAGGGAAGGGGGAGGTTCCAGGTGTTGTTGGGCTTGAAGCTCATCATGTGAGGCCGCCTGAGAAGAAGTACGTTATACCCCCAGCAGACAAAATGTATGTTGATGTAGGAGCTAATAGCTGCGAAGAAGTTGAGGAAATGGGCATAAAGGTAGGTGATCCCATAACCTACATGCCTAACTTTAGAGAGTACGGAAATGGCCTCATAATGAGCAAGACTATGGATAATCGGGCGCCTTTAACGGTTTTGTTGCAGGCTTTAGACCATTTCTCGAAGGAGAGGCCAAAGGCTACAATACATTTCACTGCAAGTGTTCTTGAGGAGATGAACCAAAGGGGTCCCCTTCCGATGGCTAGAATTCTAAAGCCGGATGCCGTTCTAAACTTAGAGGTATGCATTGCAACCGACACTCCAGATCTTGCAGGTGTAGCTGCTGATATAAGGCTTGGAAATGGACCAGCTGTCTACCTTTATTCTTTCCACGGAAGAGGAACCCTTGGAGGGCTGTTTCCTCATCCTGGCCTATTAAATCAGGCCGAAAGGATAGCAGAGAAAGAGAGTATACCACTTCAGAGGGAGGTAGTGATCGGAGTCGTTACTGAGACAGCCTGGTTACAGCTGGAAGGAGAGGGAATTCCATCAATGGATTTTGGGCTGCCATGTAGGTATACTCATTGTCCTAACGAAGTCATATCAAAGAAAGACGCCGAAAACCTCCTCAAGCTCGTCTTGAGCTTTCTCGAAAGCTTAGATAGAGACTTCAGGCTTGTAAGGGGATGATGATGTCATTTCGCTATGGGAGAAGGGTCAAGATTGTGGCTTCGCTATCTGCGGCAGATCTATTGAACCTCAATAGGGACCTAAAGTTACTAGAAGAGGCGCCAGCAGACGGAGTTCACATAGATGTGTCAGATGGGCATTTTGCTTCTGATCTGGGTTTTGGGCCCTCGTTTGTGAAGACAGTTAGAGGAGCGACGCAGCTCCCCATATCCGTACACTTGATGGTAGAGAATCCATCCCGTTTCGTTGAATATTACGTTAAAGCTGGAGCAGATAGGGTTTACATTCATCCAGAGTCTCAAGTAAATCTGGTGAGGGTTCTAAGG
>QMVZ01000148.1 GCA_003661365.1 Thermoproteota archaeon
AGCCATGCTCAATCAGCTCCAATATCCGGGGACGTTTACAAGTATCAGGATTTGAGGTTTAAGAAGCCCATCTGTGTGTTCCTTTATGTAAATGCAGAGGATCCGAAGGGAATAAACAGGGACATAAGCAGCGTTACTCTAGAACTCTTCGGTACCAATAGAACGATGGAAAGCCTTGGAAACGGGACTTACGCTTACGAGTTTGAGCTCAGCAACTTGACAGGAGATGTGTTGGGGGGGGGTTAACCTTGTTAAGGGATACCGTTGCAATCCCAATCAAGGTTTACGCTAGGGATAAGGATGGGGATTGGGATTGCAACGAGAGCATGATACCTTTAGAGTTTAGAGAAGTGGTCATAAGAGACGTTCCTCATGTGTTCCAAAAGGATCCTAAGAAGGGATGTTATGAGGCTGTTGCTACATCGATACTTAAGTACTTTGGGAAAAGGGCAACGTTCGAGGAAGTAATGAATAATTCTAAAAATATAGCAGAGAAATATGGAGTCGTAGATTGTAGTAATGGAGGTGTTGGACTTATTTTGGAGGTAGAACCTCAGGTAATGATAATCGAAGGAATTCCCGTTATGCTGTTTAAAGAATTTATTGTAAACAACAGAACGACGGGTCATGTTTACGCTGGGGTGATCCTCCTAAAGGTACAGTTTCCTTCGTTCTGATAGTTGAGGACCCAGATGCCCCTATGGGTGTCTTTACCCACTGGGTTATTTTCAACATCCCTGCTAACTTAAGAGAGCTGCCGGAAGGAGTTCCTAAGGAGGGAGAAGTTGAGGGAATAGGAGTCCAGGGGAAGAACGACTTCAACAAACTCGGATATGGCGGGCCCTGCCCTCCGAGGGGTCCGGCTCACAGGTATGTCTTTAAGCTCTACGCTCTGGACACTACGTTAAGCTTGGAACCAGGAGCTAGTAAGACTCAAGTGCTAAGGGCGATGGAAGGGCACGTTTTGGGATATGGTAAGCTCACAGGGAAATATGGCAGAAGCTAACTGCTAGTCAGACCAAATATTAATTTTTCTAATAGAAAAGCTAAAACTCGATGGAAGATGGGTAGAAATAAGAAATATTCTGGGTACAAGGCCTATCAGTATCTCGAGCCCGGAGTAGACTACAGAGAGTTCAAGCTAAGAGAGGCAATCAAAAAAGAATGGGCATACAGAGTTCCGTTATCAAAGACGGAGGAGGAGAGATTCGAGGAATTAATGAGCAAATGCATAGTGATAGATCTTCACGAGCATCCTTGCCTTTATCCTGAGGACATCAGCCAAGCTTGGGAACTTTGTCGTGAGGGAAGGGAGTTCATGGCATATGAAGCCCTTGCTTCCTCAGGCATAGATGCGATATTCGACAACATGATGGATGGAGAGAGCATAATCACATCGAAAAACGGTTGGAAGTGGACAGACATAATCCATGATCTAGGGATGAGGCTCTGTGATATTGCACATCAGGATTTTGTCATCCACTGTAAGAAGGTGGAGGACATTATAGAGGCGCATAGAACTGGTAAGCTTGCCTGGATAGCGGCTTTGGAGTCGGCCAGCTGTATTGAGAATGAACTTGATAGGATTGACGTTCTTTACGGCTTAGGAATAAGATCCATGGGCATATGCTACAGCGAGTCCAACATGTTGGGTTCTGGCTTAAACGAACTTAGGGATGGCGGACTTACGGACTTTGGTTATGATGCGGTTAGGAGGATGAATAAATTGGGGATGCTGATAGATGTCAGCCACGCCGGGGATCAAACAGCTTTGGACACTATTGAGACAAGTGATAAGCCCATCGTTATATCGCATGCTGGGGCTAGAGCCCTTACTCCAAACAAAAGGATGTTTCCCGACGAAGTTCTACAGGCATTAGCTGAGAAGGGCGGAGTAATAGGCATAGAGACAGCTGGCTTTGGATTAAGAACGAAGAAGCATCCAGAAGGAGGATTGGAAGGATATATGGAGCACATAGAGTATTGCATAGAGCTCATGGGAATAGACCACGTGGGCTGTGGTCCAGACACTCTGTACGGAGATCATGCCGGTCTCTATCGTGTTACAGAAATGAGAAGAAGGACTGGTGGCTTCGGACACTATGAGAGACCAGAAAAACCAGCCGAAAAATTTGATGTGGAAGAGCTAGTTAAGGATGTCCAGTACATTAAAGGGCTTGAGAACCCATCGGAGTTCGAAAACATACCAAGATGGCTCATAAAGCACGGATATTCGGATGAAGAGATTGCTAAGATAATTGGGGGAAATGCCTTACGGCTCCTAAAGGAAGTTTGGTAAATTATAGCAGCAGGGGAATTGTGAGCCTAAATCGTTGAGATTCATTTAATTGCCTAAACTTATGCTATGTTAAGCAGAAAAATGTGATTCATGCTGAACTATTGTCTTACTCTATTTTTACATATCCAACGTTGTTCTTGATCTCTATCGTTGTTCCAAAGGGAGCAGATAGCTTTTGCAATCGTTTGAGGATTTTTCTCGAGAGCTTTTCGTCTGCAAGCTTTGGTCGACCTTGCTGGTACCTTGGCTTTCCGAATCCTAGGTCGAGGGGATATAGCTTCACCTCATGCAATTTCTTACCCTCAAACGTGAAGATCGCGAGGACGCTCTCCCAATATTCTGGCTTGTGAGTGAACCACCTTAATTTCCCCCCGGTCTTCTTCCTCTCCCTGGCATCGTATAGGTCTGCTGGAGTGGCCTCGTTCCCAAGGCCGTATCTCTCATATAGGTCCGCTGGTTGTCTCCTAACGGTTTGATTCTGGAAAATGAAGTTCCCCAAGCTATAGAAGATGGGTCTGCCTTTGTATATCTCAATTCCTCTTAAGACATGTGGACCATGGCCTATTATAGCATCTGCTCCAGCATCTATGGCCGCCCTCGAGAACTCGACTATGAAGTCAGCTGGAATCTCCCTTTTCTTCTTCTTTTCATGAGCATGTAGTGAAAAAAGGACCCAATCAGCTTGCCTTCTGGCATCCTTTATCGATCTAATATTTCCTTCAAAATCCGACTTATTTGGTTTCGTCCTCAACTCTATTTTCTTTCCTTTAATGAACTTTCGTCCAAAAAGCTTAAACGCGTTCTTTTCCTTCTTTTCCAAGTATTCCTCTATTCCTAACTCCTTCTTCATCTTCTTAAGCCTCTCATAAGTGTCTTCATCAACAATGATCTCTGTGTCATACCTCAGAGGATTAAGTCCGGGCCTGCCTTGCATGTCCCTACGAGCCTCTCCAGCCCTTCCCCAAGAAGCAAAGGTCGACGACGCTGATATCAGGCCCACTCTTCCCTTCTTGGTTTCTATGTAGGCAGGTTCTCTTGCTTCTGCCAAGTTCATCCCGACGCCTGCATGCACCAAACCAGCCTTGTCCAAGGCTTTTGTAGTTGCGACCAAACCTCCGACAGAGTAGTCCATTGAATGGTTGTTGGCACGAGAGACTATGTCGAATCCAACCCATTTTAGCTCTTCAGCCATGTAAGGTTCTGCTCTGCCATAGGTTCCACCACTTTCCGCTGCTGGATAGCCCTCAAAATTGTGTAGCAATATCTCTAGGTTTGTGAACGCCAGGTCTGCGCCTCTAACGAGTTCTATCATTGAAAGATACCTTTCTTCATCGTACACGGACAATCTCATACTTATAAGGGAATCACCAGTAGCTGCGATGCTGAATTCTTCATTCAAGCCCTAACACTTCGGAAAGAATGAAATGTAGAAAATATAACGTTATTCTCCACCATGCATGTAACGCAAAACCATTAAGTGTATGGATGAGGTCGTTTTCTGATGATAAAGGCTGTCTTGTTCGACATGGATGGCGTGCTTGTCAACACGGAAACCTTCTACATTCAAGCCCTAATCGAAATCCTTCTCGAAGAAATTGGAGTGAATTTGACCGAGAAAGAAGTGGGAAAATATGCAGGCCTCATTTACACAGAGAAGCTGAAGGGAATCTTTAAGGAAAGGAACATAAAGGGAGACCCATATGAGATAGCAGAGAAAAGCAGAAGAAGATTCCTCCAAATAATAAAAGGGAAGATAGAACTTCTTCCCGGAGCAAAAGACCTCCTAGACCAACTGTTTTCCTCGGAGATAAAGCTAGGGCTTGTTTCTTCGTCAAAGAGAATGGTTGTGGACCTAGTTCTTAAAGAAACGAAGGTGCATGATTTCTTTGATGTTATCGTAACCCAAGATGACGTTAAAAACCTTAAACCGCACCCCGAGCCCTATCTTCTAGCTTCTAGAAAGTTAAACGTAAAGCCGGAGGAATGTGTTG
>QMVZ01000149.1 GCA_003661365.1 Thermoproteota archaeon
AAGGCAGAGAACACTCATGTTTACAACTGTATAATTGCGAATAACTTTGCAGACGGAGTGAAGCTATGGGGAGACGGTAGCAAGATAGAAAACTGCCTTATATACGGTAGAGGAGATGGAGACGCCCAAACTACTCCTTGGTCCCCCATAGTCATCAGTACAGAAAAGAAAAACGCAAGGTTTGAGATTTTAAGCGTAACGGTTGACGATTTTGTGAGAAATAACTACCTAATGCACGTTCAATATGATTATCCGACGACAGCAGTAACTTTGGTAGTTAGAAACACTATATTCTGCGGCAGAGGACCGGAATCTCCGATCTTCATAGCTGGTTCCGTTAAGCTCACTATGGAACATAATTTGTTCTACATGCCGAACAGCGCTTTTGTTTTAGTTTATGGAGATGAAACCTATGATTCATCTCAGATCGAGCAGCTAGGAGCTGGGAACATATATGGGGATCCACTCTTTGTCTCTCCTGCTTTTGGAACTCAGGGAGACTACCACTTACAAGCCGGAAGTCCAGCTATAGATGCTGGCACATCTAACGGAGTTCCGGACTTCGATTTAGATGGGGGAAAGAGGCCCGTTGGCTCAGGGTATGACATAGGGGCCTACGAGTATGGCTCCACACCTGGTGAGGTAAAGCCCCCTCTAACTACCTTCCCTCCAAGCCCGAGTCCAACCGGAGGACCAAGCCTATCACCAACCCCAACCAGAGGTCCTACATCAGAACCGCAGCCCTCTGGAAAAAGATCGATGTTGTTCGGCTTAGTTGCTGCAATTGTCATAATCGCTATCCTAGCATCAGTCTTTTTGATTAAAAGAGGTCCAACCAAGCAAAGAGAAATTTCTAGCGTCGATGAGAGAATAAGAAAACTCGATGAGGCGCTAAGAGAAGGCAGAATAAGCGAAGAGACTTATTGGGAGCTAAGAAGGAAATACGAAAAAGGAAAGAAGTAGTGCCCACATACTCTACTTTCACTTTTTTCATTTTCTGGTAATCGTGTTCCTGAAAGACCTTGAAATCAGCTTATGAGTTCTCTCTATACGGTCTCGACTCTTCACTTGTGAAAGAGTATTCTCTTAAGCCCTCTGCATTTTTGGAGACCTATGGTTTTTCTTCAGTTTTTGTAAAGGAGGATGAGAGCCTTATCAGGGAACTCAAGGAAGCAGGAATCTCTGTATACGTAGAAGTACCGCTGTTTGTTGGCGATCAGCTCTGGAGGAAGTTCCCAAGAAGCAGACCGATCACTGAGGAAGGTATCCCTCTCCAAAAGATAGATTGGTACTCCGGAGTCAATCCCTCTATCCCAGAAGTGAGAGAGTTCTGTTTGGAAAAAGTAAGAAAGGTAGCCCTTCTTCCTATAGATGGTGTTTGGCTAGACTTCATCAGATGGCCATGTAAGTGGGAGTCTCCATCCCCAAGACTGGTTCAGACATCATTTGACGATCTAACAATCGAGCTTTTCTCAAGGGATACGGGAATCGAGGTTCCTCCTGCAAGCCCAAAGGAGAGGGCTGAATTCATAATCAAAAATCATCTCGAGGAGTGGGCCAATTGGAAATGCTTTCAGATCGCTTCTTTTGTTAAGGAAGCTAGGAAAATTATTGGTAGGAATAAGAAACTTGGAATCTTCCTTGTACCATGGCGGCTTGAGGACTATGGAGGGGCCATCAGATCTATTGTGGGACAAGACGTCGAAAGGCTCAAGGAATACGTAGATATCTTCTCTCCGATGGTATATCACGCTATGTGTGGTAAAACAGTCGAGTGGATATCTGAAATAACTTCCTGGGTATGGGGCAGAACTGGCAAGAAAGTTCTTCCCATTATACAAGTAGCTGACTTGCCTAGGCCTTTAAGCGAGGCTGAGATAGATCTGGCAATAAGCGCGGCCATAGGTGCTAAAGGATCTTCAGGAGTCATAATATTCACAATGCACCACCTAAACAGGAAAAAGCTAGGAGTTATTGCAAGGAAAACAAGTAGTTGCTCCGATACAACTCTCTAACTATTTCTTTTTTCCAACGTATTCGACCTTAATCGCTCCAAACTCGCAGCTCTTGACACAATCTTCGCATCCATGACAGCTCTCGAGATCCGTAGGATAGGGGGTGTCGTCTATGAGCTCCAGAACGCTCATTGAACAGGCTTTAACACAGTCTCCACATCCTCTGCAGATTTCATAGTCTATTGTAACTCGATAGAGCATCCACCTCCAACTTCCATCATCAATTAAAAGCCTATCTTCTACCTGTTGAAGTCCAGTAAGAATAATGCGTTTAGAGCAAAAACTGATAAAACATAAAGAAGATCGAAGAAGATTCTTCATGAGATCATCAAAGTATTAAGTAACACCGAGTTTGTTCAAACGAATGTGGTTAGGTCACATATTGTCAGCCCTTTTGATAGCGTCCTTCTCCTTTACGAAGGAGAACCTAGCAATAGCTCTTTTTTTCAACTGGTTACCCAACATTGATGCGCTTCTCGTGAAAGCAGGTGTAAAGCCAAAGGAATTTCACGATGGTCCCACTCACAGCTTTTTGTTTGCTTTGGTCGCGGGGCTGCCTCTGATCTTTCTTAGCATAGAGAAGGGAATTATCTCATTTCTTTCAATTTTAGCACATTTAATCTGTGATTTTCCGACTGACAAGGGGATTCCCCTTCTATACCCAATGAAAAGGAGGTTTTCACTAAATCTCTGGAAAGAAACCGGTTTCCTTGGGATAAAGAGCGTATATGGCTTTTACAAGCAAAAATCCGCGCTGTTGTCTGAAATATTGCTTCTGGCTGTTCTGATTCTTAGAATACCGTGCTTCTGACTAGTAACTCCCTTTAGGTTAAAGATATAGGATATGCCCTCAAGATCTGAGCGATGAATCATGTCAAAAAGAAGGAGTAGACTGTGGGAGGTTGAGAGATCCCTAGTAGATGTGGCAATGGGGAGGGCCAAGGCAGATCTTGTCATAAAAAGGGGTACTCTTGTGAATGTCTTCACAAAGGAGCTGATTGAAGAGGTTGATGTTGCTATAAAGGGTGATAGAATAGCGTTAGTAGGGAAGGCCGACCATACAATAGGCCCCGGAACTCTAGTAATAGATGCTGAGGGCAAATATCTCTCCCCTGGCTTCTTGGACGGTCACGTACACATTGAAAGCAGCATGGTGACGGTAACCCAGTTTGCCAGGGCTGTTCTACCACGCGGGACTACGGCAGTATTCATAGATCCTCACGAAATTGCCAACGTTTTGGGGTTGGAAGGAGTAAAACTCATGCTGGAGGAGGCTAAGGGGCTCCCTATGAAGGTTTACGTTTCTGTTCCTTCTTGCGTTCCTGCATCATTTCCGGAATTCGAGACAGCTGGAGCAGAAATAGGGCCTGCTGAAGTCGAGGAAGCAATGAGGTGGGAGGGAGTGGTGGCTTTAGGAGAGGTGATGAACTATCCAGGCGTCATATATGGAGATGAGAAGATGCACGGAGAGATACAAGTATCACTAAAACATGGAAAAGTAGTTGAGGGTCATTGGGCAGGTCCGATTGGATCAGAGCTCTCGGCTTACGCTGCATCTGGAGTTAGTTCGAGTCATGAGTCAACAACAAAGGAGATGGGTCTTGCCAAGGCAAGATTAGGTATGTACACGATGGTCAGGGAAGGATCTGCTTGGAAGGACTTAGCTGATGTGATAAAGATCATTACAGAGGAGAGGATTGATGCTAGAAGGGTCTGCCTGGTTACGGATGACAGGCATCCGGAGGATCTGATATCCGAAGGACACATTGATCACATAATCAGGAGAGCAATTGAGGAAGGCGTGGATCCGATTACTGCCATTCAGATGGCAACTATAAACACAGCTGAACATTTCAATCAAGATCAGGATATAGGATCGGTATCACCTGGAAAATTCGGTGATGTGCTGATCTTAGACGACTTGAAGAGCGTGGAGATAAGCGTTGTTATCGCTGATGGCAAAGTTGTGGCCAAGGAGGGCAAGTTGATCGAGGAGCTTAGGCCACCGACCTATCCTAGCTTCGCTAAGAACACTGTGAGGGTTAAGAAAAGACCAACCCCGTCTGACTTGGAGATAAGAGCTCCCATCGATGAAGGATCAGTCAAAGTTCACGTGATTGGAGTTCTCGAAGGGAAGGTTAACACGAAGCATTTAGTTGAGGAGCTAGAGGTAAGGGAGGGGAAAATAATTTCAGATCCAGAGAGAGATCTAGCAAAAGTTGCTGTCATAGAGAGGCATAAACTGACTGGT
>QMVZ01000150.1 GCA_003661365.1 Thermoproteota archaeon
CTCCATATCTGGCCTATCCCTGTACAGAATGCCTTTGCTGTCCACAAACACCCAGTTCTTCGGATTGCCTCCAGCAACCTCTATTACCCTGGCGTTTGCTATGTTTGCTGCCCCGCATCCTATAAAGGCGATGGTTGCATCCCTAAGATTTCTTCCCGTAAGCTTTAGAGCGTTAAGCAAGCCCGCAAGGGTTGCTCCCGCAGTTCCTTGTTGATCGTCGTGCCATACTACGATGTTCATCTCTTTCCTAAGCCTCTCTAATATGTAGAAGCAGTCCGGTGAGCGGATATCCTCTAGGTTTATCCCTCCAAACGCAGGTTCAAGTCTCTTAACCGTTTCTATGAATACATCAGGGTCCTTAACGTTTATGGGAAGGGAAATGGCATCAACTCCTCCTAGGTATTTGAACAGGAGCGATTTTCCCTCCATGACTGGTATAGAAGCTTCCGGACCTATGTCACCCAAACCAAGGACCCTCGTTCCGTTTGTTATAACGGCAATGAAGTTCCATCTGTTCGTGTAATACCACACCTTGTCGGGATCTTTTTGTATAGCTCTACAAACCTCAGCAACTCCTGGAGTGTACCAAACGGCGAAGTCCTTCAGATCATAAACCGGAACATATGGTGCTATGCATATCTTGCCCCCGTAGAACTTGGCAAACTTGATTGCAAGTTCATAGGGCTTGTCCACTTCTTTGGATTCACCCATATGTTATCCCAAGCGGATCATAGATTGAATGGTAAAAATCTTTACTATGGCTTGTACACATAAGCGACCAGATGAAACTTCACATCTATCTTAAAACAAATCAGGAAGTTGTCGTTCTAGGGTATTTTGATTTGTATGGGGGTCATTGTGTTCTAAACGATTGAATTGATCATTTAGTCGGGTCATTTTCATATCCTAGCATGATGGAGTTCAAGAGCGAAGCGACACAACATTATTTTTATTAAGGAAGTGATTGTCTACCAGCCTTAGGGCATAGTAGCCCGATCAAATGGGGGAATAACAATGAGAGGTATGAAAACAATTTCTGCAGTCCTAGTCCTTGGATTGTTGGCCTTATCAGCCTTCGCTGCTTTACCAGTCTCTGCGCAACCGAAAAAGGGCCCTGCTCTGGACAGAATAATAGTAGAGACCAGGGCTACCGGAGAAGTAGCTGTTGGTGATGTTGCCACTGGGAAACTGGACTTGTATGAGAAATCACTTTCTCCCACAGTATACGCAGGAATTCCTGAGGATTGGAAGCAAAACCTCAAGCTCATAAAGAACGCTGGAGGTTGTTGGGAACTCACCCTGAACCCCGTCCACGACGAAGATAAGCCCTACATAGTTACTGTTATGGGCAAAGAGTACTTCAACCCCTTCGCAATAAGGAAGATCAGGTTTGCAATGAACTATTTGATCAACAGGAAGTATCTGGTTGACGAGATCCTCCTTGGTGGAGGACAGCCGATGTTCTCTGCCGTCTTTCCGTCAAACCCTGCTTCAAAGTACTTCACAGACATTTATGAGAAGTATGGATTGACTCCAGAAGGAAATGAGGAATTGGCCCTTCAAATGGTAGAAGAGGCCATGCAAAAAGCAGCTTCTGAACTTGGAGGAAGGTTAGAGAAGAGAAAGGATCCAAACGCTCCTGCTGGCTTCTGGTGGTACTTTGACGGAGAACCAGTTACCGTAAAGGCTTACATAAGGATTGAGGATGAGAGGCATGAGCAAGGACTTTACTTCGCAAACCAGCTCGAGAAAACCGGTATAAAGGTTGAGAGGATAGAAGGTAACTTCCTCAAGTGTATTTACACCGTTTATCTCGCTAATCCGGCCGATTATGAGTGGAACATTTACACTGCTGGTTGGGGAAGCACCGGATCAAGCGTGTTCGTTGAAGGAGACATAGCATGGTATTACGCTCCCTGGTACGGATGGATGCCTGCCTACGAGATGCCTGGATGGTGGGAGTGGCAGAACGAGACGATAGATCAGTTAACGATGGACTTACTGCTTGGAAACTTCAACTCAAGGGATGAATACTTCGACAAGATGCGCAAAGCATGTGAGATCGGTCTTCAGGAGTCAATAAGGGTCTTTACAGTAGAGACTTGGGATTACTTCCCGGTGAACAAGCAACGCGTAACCAGAATAGCTTATGACCCTGTAACTGGACTTTGGTCCAAGTGGCCTCTTATAACAGCTGATACTCCAGATCACGTACTTAGGATAGCTGTGGAGTCCCAGCAGGCTGCCATGTACACGAGCGTTTTCAACCCAATAGGTGGGTTCGACGACGTGTACAGCCATGCTGTTGGAAGAGCCTGCTACGACGAAGCGGATCAAATGAACCCAATGACTGGAGAGCCAATACCATACAGAGTAAGATGGGTTGACATGGAGAAGAAGTACCACATGGAAAACGGAGAGAGGGTTGGAGACTTAGAGGTGCCTCTCCAAGCAGTTATCTACGATCCTGTTGCAAATGAGTGGAAGAGAGTGGAAGAAGGAACTAAGGCAGTTGTAAGAGTTACGATAGACTACTTGTTCAGCAAGTACCATGATGGAACCATGGGAAGCATGGATGACGTACGTTATGCAATAGCTCACGCATATGAGTGGTCCAGCCTTGATGAGGAGGGAGATCCATACTACAGCGAGGAATACGCCTCATCAGTAGCTCCTGTCTTGGAGCTCATAAAGGGATTCGTCTTCGTAGATGAAGATACCATAATGGTGTATGGTGACTACCTGCATCTCGCTTCCGACAATGCAACGTTCGACTTCTATGTCTTCGGCTTTGCATACCCATGGCACGTATGGGAGGCAATGGACTGGATAATAGTGCATGGAGGACCAGTTAGCGGCAACACATACGACTGGTACAAGGTTGAGGGCAAGGAGTACCTAGACATGATCAGCCCTGCTCACACCGAGGATCTCGTCGCTGCTGTTGCAGAGATGAGGAACAGGGGTCACGTACCGGATTGCTTGAAGGATACTGTGACGGTGGTCAAGGCAAGGGCTAGGTATACTGCTGCAGAGTTGTTTGCTAAGAAATACGGACACTTCTTCATATCAGACGGTCCGTTCTTCCTGAAGGAGTACAACACGCAAGTTCCTTACATGATCTTAGAAGCCTTCAGGGACGAGACGTATCCGTTCGGTCCAGACTACTGGTACAACAAGTTCACCCTGATAAGGGAGAAGATTGACAAGATAGAAGCCCCTGCCACCGCTCAAGCCGGAAACGACATCACTGTAAAGATCTACGTCACCGAGGTAGAGGAGTTCCCAGAGGAGAAACAGGTTCCATCTGAGAAAGCCTACGTATACGTAACACTCGAATCTCCAGAGGGAAAGAAAGTCTTCGAGGGAGTAGCTTCGCTAGTCTCTCCAGGAGTCTTCCAGGTAGAGATACCTGGTAGCGCCACTGCGGGACAACCGGAGGGCTCCTACACCATAAGGGCATCCGCTGCGGTATCCGAAACCGCCGCATATGCGGAAATTTCGACGCAGGAGATAATATTGACGGCTCCGCCCGTGACTGAGACTCCAACTCCGACGCCGACCGCAACTCCAAGTCCAACTCCAACTGCTACTCCAAGTCCAACTCCAAGTCCAACTCCAACTGCTACTCCAAGTCCAACTCCGAAACCAACGAACTGGGCCTTGATAGGCGGCGCAATCGTCATCATCATAATAATAGCAGTAGTCGTTCTCTTCGTGATGCGGAGGAAGTAAGTCCCTCCCTTTCTCCCCTTTTTCTTTTTGTTTTTAGTATCTCATAGAAAATGTTTTAATTGAGTTTTCTTCAGCCTTCTTTGAAGCAGAGTAACAAACTGAGTAGGTGAAATAGCGCAATGGGAATTGGAAAATATGTGATTATTAGGTTGATCAACGCATTTGCTGTTCTTCTTATAGCCCTATTCATAGTTTCACTAGTATTTAGCACGGCTGCTGAAAAAGAACTTAAGGCACAGATATATGAAGAGATCATGGCTCAGCTTAATGCAAATCCCCAGCTCCAAAAGGCCTTTGCCGCAAACGCAACTGCTAGGGAGCAATGGATCGAGACTCAAAAGAAGCTCAAGTTCAAGCTATATGGCCTTGATAAACCACTCTTTCAGAGGATCTTGCTAAGAGTAGGGGAACAGCTTAGGCTTAAGTTTGGAAAGTCTCACTCCCTAAAATCCAGGTCTGGAAGCAGCGAGGTTAAGGACATAATACTTGAAGCTCTTCCGAGGAC
>QMVZ01000151.1 GCA_003661365.1 Thermoproteota archaeon
AAGAGCGTGGAATTGATCCTAACACCATAAAAAAGAGGATAAAAGGCTTCGAAAGGGAAGCAAGAACCCACTTTGAAGTGGCCAGAGCTGTTGCTAGGGGAGAAGCTGATGTAGGAGTAGCTTTAAGGTATGCTGGTGAGATATACGGCCTAAGCTTCAGTCCTCTTGTGTGGGAGGAATATGATTTCGTCATATTGGAGTCTAGGTTTGCAAAAAGTTCTGTAAAATCCTTTCTCTCTATGCTGGCTTCTGAGGAGTTCAAAAGATCTTTAAGAAAGATTCCCGGATATCAAATTCCTCCTGATATGGGTGAGGTTATCTACAAGCCCTAATCTTAGGGAACAAGCTTATAGCGGATGTTACAGCTGGGTTTTATTAGACCTGTTAAAGCTTTGGTTTAACCATTACAATCAGTTTTGTAATGGTTAAAGACTCCGCGTTCTCCAAGCCAACTCTAAAGTCTGACTTCTAAAACGGTATTTTCAATCCGTTTTAAATAGAGACAGGTTTTACTGACTGAATTGGTCGCATTTAAGGTGCATAACTTATGTGTGGGATCTTTGGGTACACTGGTTTCAGAAGGCTTGGTCCAATCATACTTGAAGGGCTAAAAAGGCTTGAATATAGGGGGTATGATTCTGCAGGGGTAGCGTTCATAAGTTCAGGCCTTCAAGTAATGAAGGATGCAGGAAAGATCGATGAAATAAGTAGAAAATTCAATTTCAGCGGAATAGATGGAAAATTAGCCATATCTCACACGCGCTGGGCAACCCATGGTGCGGTTACACAGACCAACGCGCATCCCCACATATCATGCAATGGGAGGATTGCCGTTGTCCACAACGGTATAATCGAGAACTATATTGACCTGAAAAGGGAGCTTATTTCACTTGGCCACAAATTCAGGAGCGAGACTGACACTGAAGTGATCCCCCACCTCATAGAAGAATTCTACAGGAAAACAGGAGATCCTCTAAAAGCCATATTCATGGCTGTTTCCAAACTAGACGGAAGCTTTGCATTCTTAGCGATTTTCGAGGATCATCCAGATAGGATATTTGCAGTTCGTTATAAGTCACCATTAGTAATAGGACTAGGCGACGGAGAGAACTTTGTAGCTAGCGATGTTCCCGCCTTTCTGAAGTACACGAAAAAGGTGATCTTCCTTGATGACATGGAGGTTGCAGTCATAAGCAGGAATTCCGTCGAAGTTTTCAACTCATTGACAAGAGAAAAGGTGGATAAGGAAATATACATCGTACCATGGAGCGTTGAGGATGCTGAGAGGGGAGGATATCCTCATTTCATGATGAAGGAGATTATGGAACAGCGCTTTACCATAACCAGAGTTCTTGGACAGGATGATAGGATAAGAGAAGCGTCTCAACTCATCAAGGACGCTCAGAAGGTCTTTCTGGTAGCTGCAGGCACCAGCTATCACGCATGTCTTGCTTCAAGCTATTGGTTTGCTGAAATAGCTGGTGTCAATGCTAGGGCTGTTCTTGCCTCAGAGTTCCCATCCATTTCAAAATTGGTCGATGACAAGAGCCTCGTTATTGCAGTTTCTCAAAGTGGTGAGACAGCAGATGTGCTTGAAAGCGTGAGGATGGCTAAGAAGAGAGGATCTAAGATCTTGGGTATAGTAAATGTAGTTGGTTCAAGTCTTATGAGGATTAGTGACGCTTTTCTGACCATTAATGCGGGACCAGAGATTTGCGTTTTAGCAACCAAGAGCTACACCTCTCAATTGACCATCCTCTACCTTTTGGTTAACGACCTTGTTGGAAGGCTTGAAAATGCAAAAGAGGAGATAAAGAGGGCTGAGACTCTGGTCGCACATATGCTCGAAAGTGAAGCATTGTTAAAGGATATTAGGAGGATAGCAAAGGACCTCTCTGCTTCGGAGCACATATTTCTCATTGGCAGAGGCATAAGCTACGCTACGTCACTTGAAGGTGCCCTAAAAATAAAAGAAGTGTCATATATTCACGCCGAGGGCTTTGCAGGAGGAGAATTAAAGCATGGAACTCTCGCTCTGATCGAGGAAGGGACTCCATGCATAGCTATTGTGCCAGAGGACGAGACGAAAGATCAAACACTAGGGAATGCTATGGAAATCAAAGCAAGAGGTGGCTATATAATAGGGCTGTCTAACGAGGAACATGTCGTCTTCGATGAGTTGATAAGGACCCCTTCAGAAACTTCCCTTTCTCCAATAGTTATGATAATTCCCCTACAGCTTCTGGCCTACTACCTTGCACTAGAGAGGGGCTGTAACGTGGACCAGCCAAGAAATCTTGCGAAGTCCGTAACTGTCTTGTGATTTTGGTGGTGATGCTTGGTTGAATGTCCTCATCAGGAGGATGAAAGAAACTGACATAGATGACATGACAAAAGTCTACTTAGACAGCTTTAAAGGAATGAGGGATCCCGAAAGCGTTGAAAAATGGATAAGATGTAACTTCAATGCATATCCAAGGATGCAGTACTTCGTTGCAGAAATAGATGGAAGGGTGGTGGGTTACATTTTATGGGTAGAGAAAGGAGGGTTCAGGAAAGAGGCAGTCCTAGAGCTTGAGCAGATAGGAGTACTTAGAGATTACAGGGGACAGGGAATAGGAAGCAAACTCATTATCAAGTCGCTTGAGGAAATGAAGAAATACCTAATGGGAAGGGGTTCTAAGCTCAAGCTAGTCGAAGTTACCACAGGAACAAGTAATCAAGCACAGAAACTCTACATAAAAACCCTGAATGCTAAGCCAGAGTGCTTGATAAAGGATCTGTTTAGAGGAGACGAACTCATAATGATAGCTAGGTTCTAGGACTAGAAGTACCTCTCCAGCCCACTCTCTCCTGGGCTCTCTAGGGTCCTTAAAAGCTCTTTAAGCCTTAAAAAATCCTCCTCAAGCAGTTTTCTAGTTCCCGGATTGTATAGAGCGGCAGCAGGATGGAGAGTTGGCATTAGCAGAACTTCTAAGCCGAAGAGTCTGACCTTTCTAACCTTTCCTCTTTCTCTCATGATCGAAGTGGCCCTGTGGCCCGCCAACTCTAATATTTCCATCATGCTGTGCCTGCCTAAGGTTACTATGAGTTTTGGGGAGATTATTTCTATTTGCTTCTCTAAGTAAGGCTGGCAAGCCTTTTTCTCGGATGCCGCTGGATCCCTGTTGTTTGGCGGCCTGCACTTGACCACGTTTGTGATGTATACTTCCTCTCTATTCAAGCCAGCTAGCTCCAAGAGCTGATCGAGGAGCTTTCCAGCAGCCCCAACGAAAGGTCTACCTTGAAGATCCTCGTTCCTTCCAGGAGCTTCTCCTATGAACATCACTCTGGCTTCTAGTGATCCTTCCCCGGGAACTGCATTCTTCCTCGATTTGTACAAGGGACAGAGGGTGCAAGATCTTATCTTTTCCTCTAATTCCAGCATTTTCTTCTTTTTTTCTCCTTCTTTTGGCGCCAAACCCACCCAGATATAGTGAAGTGGAATAATGAAAAACTTAGGTTGAATGATTCTAGGGACCTTGAGATCCGTATTGGAGGTCAAGGAAGGTATTAAAGGAGATCCTGACTGTCGATGATGGGACCCTCATTGCAGCTGTCGGTTGACATCGTTGGGATTATACTTCGTATTTTGAACTTTCTTCAGAACCTGATCCTTGAGTTTCTGGAAGAGACTATCTTAGGCTCAAATCCAGAGCTTGCAACGCAGTTTAGCGGGGCTATTTCAACGTTAATCCTGATGACTGCACTTTACCTGCTCCTTTCATTTGTAAATGCGCTAAGAAAAGTGATAGGCTACCTGATCCTCCTTGGATGGGGCTTACTAGGTCTAGCAATGCTGTTAGCTACATTAGCAGCCTGATGTCTCCTTTTTCTTACCAGACTAAGCTTAGATCTTAACATTTCTCAACAGTTGAGCATTAAGTACAACGATTATGGTGCTTGCAGCCATTGCAAGAGCGCCCCACTCGGGCCTAAGAGTTATTCCTAATGGAATGAAGAGACCAGCAGCTGCCGGGATTGCAAGAGTGTTGTACCAGTGGCCCAGATTAAGTTCTCCTGCATCTTTTTCATCGTTGCCTCACTCAACTTTATGAGCCTAATGACATCTCTAGGATTGTTCTTTACCAAAACCACAACAGCAGATTCTACTGCAACGTCAGTTCCTGCACCTATTGCCATCCCAATGTTTGCTCTTACGAGAGCTGGAGCATCGTTTATGCCATCTCCTACCATGG
>QMVZ01000152.1 GCA_003661365.1 Thermoproteota archaeon
ACAGGCCCTAGAAGAAGCTGGCATAAGATATGCCATGTTAGGAGAGCAGCCGGTTATACTTACACGCTGGAAGACTCAGGAGTTTGATCCTCTCGATATATTCCTACTTATAAGTGAGGATAGGGGCGTGGTCTCCTTAACTGCGTCTCTAGGAGAGGGATTTGGTGAAATGGAGAAGTGGATGCTTAGTCACAACCATAACTTCGCCTTTGCCTTTTATTCACTTGATGAAGAAGGTGCTCCTTACATAAATTCCCAGCTTGATGCTGGATGGATTACAAGTGAGGCGGTTGTGATTGCGCTTCAAGCCATGATAATAGCAGCAGATCACTTTGCGTCCGAGAGAAACAAAGGAAATATGAAGGAGTCTGATTAGAAGTATAAGTAGATTGCTTCCAAACAAATTTCAACGGTCACTCGCAAACTATAAGCTGAGAGTTATAAGTAGGTACTCGGAAGATTTTGTTTGGATAGATTATCTATAGCTTACACTATTTCTCTAAGAGCTTTTTTGAAGACATCTCTTTAATTGATTTTGACCGATAGCTCCAGTCGATAACACAAGAAAGCTAAGTCAACCCCTTTTAAGACGATTCAGAGCAAGATGCGAGATTATGAATTCATAAGGAGGCCTACTTAAGATCCAATTTTTCAAGGGATTCAATTTGAGTTTAGAAGGCTTGAATTGAGACCTAAGAACAGTACATCGTTTTAAGCTAAAAACCCCAGAGTCTAAGGGGATGGCATGGTCGATTCGACCAAGCGCAAGCCCGACTTCGAGACAAAAAAAGAGGAAGAAAAGACCGTCGCCTTCAAAAAGGAAGCTGAAGCTGTAGAGGAGATTGTTTGGAGGGAAGGCGAGGTCATATATGGCCTTTATGAGATTAGGAGAAAGCTAGGGGCAGGCGGCATGGGAGAGGTGTGGCTGATACATCACCTCAAGTGGAACATAGATCTAGCGATGAAAAGCCCCCTCCCTGAGCTTGTTGAAGAGCCTGAAGCAAGAGAGAGGTTCATAAGAGAGGCCGAAAGCTGGGTTGATCTGGAGAAGCACCCTAACATAGCGACCTGCTTCTACGTCAGGGAGATAGCTGGATTCCCAAGGATATTCGTAGAATACATTGATGGAGGGAACTTGGAGGACTGGATTCAAAAGGGAAGAGTTGAGGATTGGAAGACCATCTTGAGGATAGCTATAGAGATTGCATATGGCATGGCCCATGCTCACAGCAAGGGTCTAGTTCATAGGGACCTCAAGCCGACGAATATCTTATTGACAAAGGAAGGGGATGTGAAAATAACTGACTTCGGTCTTGTTAGGAGGTTAAGTGAGCAAGAGGTCATGAGCGAGGGTTGGAAGCAAGCCTGGAGTGGAGAAACTTTCATAAAGGCTGGGATATGGAGGAGCATGACTGTATCCGGTGGCTGCCTTGGCACTCCGGCCTACATGCCCCCAGAGCAGTGGATTGAACCCCACAAGGCACGGAAGGAGGCAGATGTGTATGCTTTTGGCGTTATTCTTTTCGAGATGATTGCAAAGAGGAAGCCATATGAGATACCTGATGAGTTCAAGGCTGCTGTAGACGAGTTTAAGATAAGTTTGTTCAAGAGAATGCACTGCACGTACCCGATACCCGACGTAAGGGAATACAGGAAAGACTGTCCTGAGTCCCTTTCAAGGCTTATCACGAAGTGCCTTCAGAAAGAACCTAAAGACAGGTATCACGACTTCGAGACCATAGCGAGGGAACTCATGGAGATTTACGAGGAGGTAATTGAGGAATCTTACTCCATGCCAAAGATAGACGAATTAAAGCTAAAGGCTGACGATCTTAACAACAAGGCCGTTTCTCTCCTCGAGCTTGGCAAGAAGGAGCGGGCAAAGAAGCTGTTTGAAGAGGCGCTTAGAGCAGATCCCCACCACTTAATTGCTACCTTTAACCTAGGGCTTTTACAGTGGAGAGAAGGCGAAATCTCTGACGAAGAATTCATAAAGCAGCTTGAGGATGTTGTGTTAAGTCAGTCTTCTTACGGAAACTACCTTCTGGGTCTAGCGTATTTGGAATTGGGAGATTTGGAATTCGCCTTAGAATATCTTAGAAAAGCCGCACGTTTCCAATATGTTCCTGATTTCCATAACGCTCTGGGTCTAGCGCACTTCGGGATGAGAAACTATGAGGAATCAACTCGATGCTTTGGCAAAGCTGTAGAGCTTGATCCGAGCAACTGGAGGTACAGGTTCAACCTAGCAGCTTCTCTGCTCAAGGAGGGTAAAGAAGAGAGAGCAAAAGAACAATTGCTCCTCACCCTTTCTAACCGGAGGGGCATTCTCGGAATTTCCTCGCTGCTTGGGGTTCCTCCAACAGGAGAGGTAAAGGACATAATTCCTCTGCTCCATCTCCTTGAGGTGCCTAGTGCTAGACTTCTAAGAACTTTAGATGAGAATGATCGCTTTGTTTCTCCTCTATCTTTCTCACCCGATAGAAGGTTTGTCTTGTCAGGAAGTAACGTGGACGATACTTCCATAAGGCTATGGGATATTAAGACTGGTGAATGCATTAGGACTTTCAGGGGACATGAAGAACCAGTTCTTTCGGTTTGCTTCTCACCAGACGGAAGGTACGCTCTATCTGGAGGTGAGGATGAGACCATAAGGCTATGGGATATTGAGACTGGTGAATGCATTAGGATATTTGAAGATGAAGGCTCAGTAAAGGCCTTAGCCTTTTCACCAGATGGGAGATTTGCTCTTTCTGGGAGTTCTTATAATACCATAAGGCTATGGGATATTGAGACTGGGAAGTGCATTAGGACATTTGAAGGACACCAGGAAGAAGTTGAATCTGTCGCCTTTTCGCCTGATGGGAAGTTGATTTTATCGGGAAGTTATGATGATACCATAAGGCTATGGGATATCAAGACAGGAAGATGCTTAAGGGTATTCGTGGGACATCAAGAAGGCGTTAATTCGGTTTGCTTCTCACCGGATGGGAGATATGTTCTATCAGGTAGCTCTGACAATACCATAAGGCTATGGGATATTGAGACTGGGAAGTGCATTAGGACATTTGAAGGACACCAGGAAGAAGTTGAATCTGTCGCCTTTTCGCCTGATGGGAGATTTATCATATCAGGATCGGGATACTTTGCTGGGGTCATAAAGCTTTGGGACGTTAAGACTGGAGGTTGCCTGAGGACTTTCTTTGAACACGAGGGTCCAGTCTTTTTGGTATGTTTTTCACCAGACGGAAGGTATGCCTTATCAGGTAGCTTTGATAATACTATAAGGCTCTGGGATATCTCAGCGATAACTGGAGGCATTTTAAGACTAAATTCCCCTCTTGATTTCAGACTCACAATAGTAACTACAGTAGCAGAGGACATGGAGATTGCTTCCAAGGTTAAAAATCTGCTCGAAGAGGTAGATCGTCTTGTCCAATTAGAGGAATATCGACAGGCCTACAAAATCATAAAAGAGATAAGAAAATATCCTAGATATAAGCGCTCTTCAGAAATTCTTGGGCTTACTACCGAGCTTGGTAACAAATATGGGAGGAGAAGAGGACTAAGGGATGCATGGCTTTTGAGAACGTTTGAGGGACATCAAGAAAGCGTTAATTCGGTTTGCTTCTCACCGGATGGTAGGTATGTCCTATCAGGTAGCGGTTCTATTTATTACCGACGCGATTGTACCTTAAGGCTATGGGACTGTAAAACTGGGAGGTGCATTAAGATATTTGAGGGACACGAGGGTCCAGTCACTTCAGTATGTTTTTGGTCACCTAGTTATTACACCTCTAGCAGATTTGTCTTGTCGGGAAGTGAGGATGGGACAGTAAGGCTATGGGATATTGAGACTGGTGAATGCATTAGGACATTTGAAGGACACGAAAGCTATGTTACTTCTGTTTCATTCTCCCCCGATGGAAGGTTTATCCTGTCAGGGAGCGATGATCGTACCTTAAGGCTATGGGATATAGATTCGGAACTATGTCTTAGGATTTTTGAGGGACATAAATTGGGCATTAACTCGGTGTGTTTCTCTCCTGATGGGAGATATGCGCTGTCGGGTAGTCAAGATGATACCATAAAGCTATGGGATATTGAGACTGGTGAATGCATTAGGACATTTGAAGGACACGAAAGCTATGTTACTTCTGTTTCATTCTCCCCCGATGGAAGGTTTATCCTGTCA
>QMVZ01000153.1 GCA_003661365.1 Thermoproteota archaeon
CTGAGCGAAGCTTTCGATTGGGATCCTCCTGATTGGTTTATCGTGCCAATGGCTGGTGGAAACGCTTTGATAGCTGCATGGAAGGGGTTTAAGGAACTTTTGTCCCTTGGGCTCATCTCAAAGGCACCAAAGTTAGTAGGAGTCCAACCAAAAGAGTGTGCAGCGACCGTTAAGGCCTTCAGAGAAGGCAAAGAGGTTGCAAGTCCGATATCACCAGGTAAAACCATAGTTACAAGCTTACTTGTCTCGAATCCTGGACCAAAAAGCGCTTTGGTTCTCAAGGCAATTAGGGAATCAAATGGTACATGCGATGATCCGTCTGACGATGAGGTCATCGAAGCCATGAAGTTACTTGCTAAGGAAGGAGTATTTTCAGAACCAGGGGGAGCAATAAGTTTGGCTGCTGCCAAGAGACTCTTAAGTCAGGGGATAATAGACCCGTCTGATAGGGTCGTTTGTCTGGTAACAGGAAGCGGCTTTAAGGACATGAAGTCAGTCGAGAATATCTTGACGAAGCCCATTCTTACTGAACCAAATCTAGAATCCATTGAAAAAGCTATAAGGGGTCACGTATGTCCTTAGTTAATAACTATTAAGAGCTCTTGGAGTATTCCTGTTACGTGATCGTTTAGCCCCCTAAAAAACTTTAGATAAATCAAACATCTAAGAAACTGCTTCTTCCTCGATTATGAGCTTTCTAGACTCCGCATCGAGCACAGCCCTACATCCCATCGGAAGAGTTAGCCTGTAGGTGCCATGTCCGCAGGCTAATCCATAAATTGAAGGTTTATTAGAGAGTTTTTCCCTCAGAACTTCTTCTATGGACGGACCTGGTCTCTTAGGGGTGTTTGTGAACTCCCCGACTATGAAACCAGATGCTTCTTCTATAATCCCTCCGAGTTCAAGCTGAGTAAGGTAGCGATGTACCCTATACGGCGGCTCATCCACATCTTCTATCAGCACTATTTTGTTTAGTACTTTGACCTGATATGGTGTTCCCATTAACGAAGAGATCAACGTTAAGTTACCTCCTATTAAGGCTCCTCTTGCTATCCCATCACCAATGGTCTGAATGTATGGAGCACCGCTTGGATTTTTTATCTCTCCGATTGGTTCAGGATTGCTAATCACGTTGAGCAAATTTTCTAAGTTTTTCTTGGCCTGTTCAGGCTTTTCTATCCAAAGAAGATCTCCTATCATTGGCCCGTGGAATGTTATGAGATTTGAAAGCTGATTAAATGCTATTAAAAGGGCGGTGATATCGCTAAATCCCACAAAAGGCTTTGGATTTTCTTTTATTGCCTCATAATCTAGTTGGTTGAGGAGTTCCATACATCCGTAACCGCCTCTTGAAGATATGATGGCCCCTATTTCCTCATCTTCGAACATGTTCATCAGTTCTATGGCTCGATCCTTGGCTTTAGCTGAGAAAAAGCCGGTCTTCGCGAGCTTCTTTAAATTTCTTCCAGGGACTACGTCATAACCTAACTTTCTGAGTTCATCCATCCCTCTTTTGATAGCTACTAGGTCAGCTCCACCAGCCGGGCACACAATCCCGATCTTACCCCCCTTCCTAAGTCTAGGTGGTTTTATCATTTCTCGCCAAAAGGACATGTCTATAGCGCTTATATTCTTATAGGGGGAACATACCAACGAACTAACATGGTGAAAAATCCGCTAGATGGAAGAGAGAACTTGAGCATAAGTGAGAATGGTCATCTTTGCATGGGTGAACATGATTTAGTAGATCTTGCCGATCGTTTTGGAACTCCTTTATATGTGGTTGATGCTCAGAGAATAAGGGAGAAGTATAGGAGATTCAGGGAAGCTTTCAGTTTCTATCCGCGAGTTCTTATTGCTTATGCATATAAGGCGAACTCCAATCTAGCGGTATGCTCAATACTCAAAAAAGAAGGGGCTGGAGCGGATGTGGTTTCTGGAGGAGAACTATTCATAGCATTATCCATTGGAGTAGATCCAGAAAAAATCGTTTTTGATGGAGTAAGCAAGAGCGAAGCTGAACTAAATATGGCGATCGAGAACGAGATTGGAGCAATAAATGTCGAGTCATTGCAAGAACTCAGAAAAATCGAATCTATAGCAGCGAGACTTAGTAGAAAAGCAAGGATAGGCATAAGACTGAACCCCGACGTACCAGTTGAGACTCATCCTCATGATGTAACCGGAGTTAAGTCATCAAAATTTGGATTGGATTTTGAAGAAGCTCTTAAAACGTACAAAGAGGCAATAAAAATGAAACACGTTGATGTAAAAGGCATTCACATGCATATAGGCTCACAGATCACTGAAGTAGCACCTTTCAAAGATGCTGTCCTTAGACTCTTTGAATTGGTATCCAAACTTAAGGAAATGAAAGTAATACTAGATTACATCGATCTTGGGGGAGGTTTAGGTATATTTTACAAGGACTCGAAAAAAGATTGCATAAAGGAATATGCAAGCACTTTGCTTAACGTTCTTAAAAGAAGAATAGATGAACTCGAACTTGGTGAGCCAAAGCTCGTATTTGAACCAGGAAGATACCTGGTGGCAGATTCAAGCATCCTTCTCACAAGGGTTAACTATGTTAAGAAGATCTTTGGAAGGAGGTGGGCTCTTGTAGACGCAGGAATGAACGACTTCATGAGACCCGCATTCTATGGAGCTTATCATGAGATAGTAGCTGCAAACAAAGCTTCTCAACCTAGAAGCAAGAGATATGATGTGGGTGGCCCGATATGCGAGAGTTCTGATGTATTCAGAAGGGATGTTGAGCTACCTGAGATAAGTCAAGGCGACTTATTGGCCATTTTAGATGTAGGAGCATACGGCATATCGATGTCTAACCAATATAACATGAGACCCAGGCCACCCATGGTTCTCATAGATGGGCTCAAAGTAGCTATAATAAGAAAAGGCGAAAAATATGAAGATTTGGTATCCAATGATAGGATTCCTGATTGGATAGATCCATAATAAAGCAAGAGTGATTTGAAGCAAGAACAACAAAGATAACCACGAAGAAGTATTAAGTAGATAAGCAGCTATGGAGAATACAGATAGTCGTATTGAGCTTAGACTAACTTGCGGTGGTTTTATTGGTAGAAGCTTATGATGTTGGAAGCCTGCCCTTTTCAGGTGATTTTGACAAGTTCATAGAGGGGTCAAGAAGCAGACCTGGTTCTGAATCATGGTCTTACTTTGAGAAGAAGATAGTTGAAGGCTTTATGCTAAAGGTAAGGGCCGGAATAGATGTTCCAAATTTCCCTCAATTCAGAGACATGATGGAGATGTTCCTTGGAGTTTTAGACGGCGTCCAAAAGTCCGAGAGAGGATACATAGTAGTGGGGCCAATAAGAGTTCAGAGCGACAAACTCATTCTTCCTGAAGTCGAGGCTATAAGGAGAAACGTTAGCGTGCTTTATGAGAAATTGAGCGAACCTATAAGGCTTAAAGTGTGTATCACTGGGCCATACACATTATCTACTGTTTTTTCACGTGAGATAGATCGTTCATGGCTTATTGAGCAACTAGGCAATGCTCTTGCAAAAATAGCTGGAGAAAACGTTTTCAGGATGGAGAAAATTAGGGTAGAAATAGTCTCAATGGACGAACCGGTTCTTGGCCTGATAGACGATCCATTACTGGACTATGGCTCAAGAACAAGAGATGTTCTCCTAAAAGCATGGGAGAAGATACTCTCAAATTGCAAGTCCCAAGGCGCGTTAACCTGCATTCACCTCCACAGTACATCAAACAAGATCTTCTGGGAATTAAAGTCCCTGGATGTTATCGAATCGCATGTAGATGACCCTATTTACAACTCTTCAAGAGTTAAATCACTGCTTGAAGAGAGAGATATGTTCTTGAAAGCCAGCATAGCTCGAACAGACTTCGATGCTCTCATTAGGAAGCGCCTGATGGAGCTATCTGGGAAGAGAGTGACCATAGAGGAGAGAATGGGTGAGATTTGGAAGGGAATTCAGAAATCCAAGATTGATCCGGTTCAATTCCTTGAGGATATTGATCTTCTAGCCCACAGGCTCACTAAAATCTTGAACCTATTTGGATGTGATAGGGTAAAATATGCTGGCCCAGAGTGTGGTCTTAGATCTCTTCCAAGCGATAAGTGCGCTTTTGAGTGTTTAAGACGTTCAGCTGAAGCCGTCCGAAGGGTGAATGAATCCCTAC
>QMVZ01000154.1 GCA_003661365.1 Thermoproteota archaeon
CAGTTAATCGTGTACGCCTGACGCTAGTTATTATGTTTAGAAACAAAGATATAAAACGAAAACGCTCGAAATCATCTCAGAACTCTTCAATTTCAGAAGTAGGTGAAGAGAAATTGGTTCTTGATCGATTAGTTCCGGGTGTCGATAAGCATAAGATCGACACTCCTGCCTTGCTTCTGGATCTGAAACTCCTTGAACACAACATCAAGGTCATGTCTGACTTCATATCAGGGGTGAAAGCAGACCTTAGACCTCATGTTAAGGCTCACAGGACGCCCATGATAGCTCATAAGCAGATAGAGGCTGGAGCTAAAGGCATAACATGCGCAAAGTTAAGCGAAGCGGAAGTTATGGTTGAGTCGGGCATAAAGGACGTTTTCATCGCCAACCAAATCGTTGGAGTGAAGAAGATAGCAAGATTGATTAGCCTTGCCAGGAAAGGCAGAGTTTCGGTGGCTGTTGATAGCATAAAGAATGCTAAGAGCATTTCCAGACTTGCATCTGAGAAAGGGTTGAGGATCGAGGTTCTGATAGAGGTCGACATAGGAACTCATAGATGCGGTCTAGAACCAGGAAAGCCCGTTCTTGAGTTTGCAAGAGAAATTCAAAACCTTGATGGCATAAGATTGAAGGGATTAATGGGATATGAGGGCTTTGCTGGTTCAATCATCGACTTTGAGGAGAGAAAAAGAGCTTGCACAAAGGCTTTGGAATCAATTGTGAAGACAAGGGATCTACTCGAAGATGCTGGGATAGATGTTGAGGTAGTAAGCTTGGGAAGCACTGGAACCTATAGGATTAGCGGAAGCTATCCCGGGGTGACTGAGATCAGAGCGGGCTCATACGTGCTCTCGAGTGCAAAACATAAGAGAATAGTCCCCGAGTTTGAAGTAGCCTTTACTCTTCTCTCAACAGTGATAAGCAGGCCTTCAGAAGATAGAGCTGTCATAGATGCTGGAAGAAATGCCATAAGCTACGACCAAGGACTTCCACTAGTGAAAGGGCTAGAGGGAGTTGAACTTGTTAAGCTGTACGATGAGCATGGAGTGCTAGAAATCAGGAACAAGGCCGTTAAACTGGAAGTTGGTGATAAGGTAGAGCTCATCCCAACCCATCCCTGCACAACGGTTGCGTTGCATGAGAAGATGTTTTGTGTGGATGAAGGCATACTAGAGGATATCTGGGACATATCTACAAGGGGAAAGTTCTTCTAGACATAAAAGAGGAATTGATCTGAGGACATGCATAGAGAAAAAAGGGAGAAAGAAGGTCCTATGGAAGGGACCAAGAAGCGAGCTGTATGAGTATTTCCGTTTCGCTATCGCGATAGAAGCCTTTGATTACATACCCGTTTAGCGGGCCTTCCTCAGCAGAAAACCAGTAACGAGCTGGCTCAGGAAGGTCAGAAGCCACCAAGTCGTATACATTGCATTTAAACGTACCGGCAGGGACCGTTATTGTTTCCTGACCTCTGTCAATCGTTTCAACATATTCAGATGTTTCGCGGGCACATAGGCTTGGAAACTGCTCAAAAGATACATTTTGTTTATAGGACGGACCTTGCGGCATCTCTATTTGAACGTATGCCTCGATAAAGTCCAGATTGTCTTTTGTGTAGTAGCCTACGAAAGTTGCTTTGGCAAGGCTAAGACCTGTAATGGGATTCATCTCTACCGTAAGAGCGTACCTGTCTCCCAAATCCTCTGCCCAGTAAGTGTATCCAACTACAATGGTATCAGTGCTCCCGTTTTCGAAGAACCTCTTTATGGTGACTTCATACTCGGTTCTTAAGCCAGAACTCGCCATTCTCTCCATCTTCAGAAGCTCACAGCACTTTATTTCTTTCTCTGTTTGCGGAGCCTCCGTTGGCGTCGGAGTTGGCGAGGGCGAGGGTGTTGGCGAAGAAGTGGTTCCTGGCCCGGCTCCCGGAGAGGGGGCAGCTCCCCCTCCAAGACCTCCTTTCATGAGGAAATATGCACCGGCCGCTCCTCCAATTATAACCACGAGGAGGATCAGAGCAAATAGCTTTCCCATGCCTTTCAACTTACCCTTGTTTGGATAAGGGGAAACCTATTTCCCGCTAAAAAGTTTCACGCTTGACGCGAAATTTTGTTTCCTGACGCGCTGTATTTTCATTCACAGACTCTGATAGAGCGAATTGAACCGATGTAGAAGGGTAAACCTTCCTTCCACGCTCAAATCCTGAGAAAATTTTTAAAGGAGTAAGAATGGCACTTGGTCAGTGATAGAAGTGAGGGTTTTCGTTCCACATACCTGAATTTCCCTCTTTTGTGAGTTTTCAGTTAGAAAACTCTGTTTTACGCACTCATTTCAGAATAAGAAGACAAGGGAGTGGTGAAAATGTCTGATTTAGGTGTTACTGTCAAGAAGTCGGAAAACTTCTCCGAATGGTACACGCAAACGGTTTTAAAGTCTGAAATGGCAGACTACGCGCCGACAAAAGGGTGTATAATATTCAGGGAGTACTCTTATGCGATATGGGAGAAAATCCAGCAGATAGTGGACAAGAAAATAAAGGAGAAGGGACATAAGAACGCATATTTCCCCCTTTTCATCCCCGAGAGCCTTCTAAGGAAAGAGGCAGAGCACTTTGAAGGCTTCGTTCCTGAATGCGCTTGGGTCACGATAGGAGGAGATAAGAAACTAGAGGAAAGGCTTGCGATAAGGCCCACCTCCGAAACCATCATCTATTCTATGTACGCAAAGTGGATTAAGAGCTGGAGAGACCTCCCGGTAAAGCTAAATCAGTGGTGCAACATAGTAAGATGGGAGACGAAGGCCACAAAGCCCTTCATCAGGACAAGGGAGTTCCTCTGGCAGGAGGGTCATACTGCCCATGCCACCAAGGAGGAGGCAGACCAACAGGTAATGGAGATTTTGGAGATATACAGAGATCTCATGGAGAACTATCTTGCAATCCCTGTTCTAGCCGGAAAGAAGAGTGAGAGAGAGAAGTTTGCGGGAGCTCTCTATACAACAACACTAGAAGCGCTGATGCCCGACGGGAGGGCTTTGCAGATGGGGACATCCCACAACCTAGGACAGAAGTTCGCAAAGGTCTTTGAGATAAAGTTCATCGGTCAAGATGAGAAGGAGCACTACGTCTGGCAGACCTCCTGGGGCATTTCGACGAGGCTAATTGGAGCCGTGGTGATGGTCCACGGAGATGACAGGGGCCTAGTCCTGCCCCCGAAAATAGCTCCTATACAGGTAGTCATAATCCCGATATTCTACAAGGAAGTGGAGATGGAAGCAATCCTAAAGAAAGCCAAAGAAATCCTTAGAATCCTGCAGGAGAACGGAATAAGTGCCTTGTTGGATGACAGAACGGAATACACTCCTGGATGGAAGTTCAATCACTGGGAACTCAAGGGGGTCCCGTTGAGGATAGAGATAGGACCCAAGGATTTGGAAAAGGGAGAGATAACCCTAGCTAGAAGGGATACTTTCGAGAGGATTTCGAAAAAGGAAGAGGAGATGCTAAAAACAGTTAAGCGAACTCTTGAGGAGATACAGGAGAACCTGTTCAAGAGGGCGAAGCAGTTCTTAGACACACACATAACAGAAGTGAAAAGCTATGAAGAGTTTAAAGAAGTGCTAAGAACGAAGGGGGGCTTCATCAAAGCAAGCTGGTGTTCAAGCTCGGAATGCGAGGAGAGGATAAAGGAGGAAACTGGGGCAACCATAAGGCTTATACCGTTCGAAAAGGAGGAACCGTTCTCAAACTGCATCTATTGCGGTAGAGAGGCAAAAGTAGTTGCGTATTTTGCTAAGGCCTATTAACAAGCAAAGCGAGCAAATCCTCTATCACACATGACATCGGCGCTGCTTGTTAAAGACAGAAGAGATGAACATTCCGGATGTTCAAACACTAGATCATTTTTCCATTCAAAAAAGCTTACCTTGTGACGTGTCACATAAGCTAGCTTTTCAGCTACCCTTGCTCCCGTGCCAATTGATAAAGTTTTATGGTTTTCGCCTTACTTGCAGTTTGAAGAGGAAAGAGGGTGTTGAAAACAAACGAAGATAGGTTGGTGAAGATTTCAGTGGGAATAGTTGTGCACAGCAACCCCGTGACCTGAGGTCACGGGCCAAGAGTGACTACTCTTTTTACGTCTTCAACTGGTAAGATAGTTCCAAGGATAGATCCAGATGC
>QMVZ01000155.1 GCA_003661365.1 Thermoproteota archaeon
ATCACTCTTAGTGCTTCTATCATGGCAGCAAGGCTTGATTTGGAATCTAAAGCTCCAATTCCGTATACAACGTTTTCGTCTATCTCTCCCCATGGGTTCCTGCTCCATCCTTCAAAGAGCTCCACAGTATCCATATGACACATGAGCAGATATCTTAAGGGAGCATCTTCAGGTCCAAAATATGCTATAACATTCCCACCACAGCCCTCCACTGGCTGTCTTTCTACCTTGTTGGCTATTTTTGCTAACTCACTAATCAAGAAGTCTGCTAGCTCAACTTCTCTCGAGAAAAAGCTCTTAATCGAAATTATCTCCAACAACAAATCCTTCAATCTGTCTGAGTTTATTTCCAAATCCATGAGACCCTTCCCCCTCGGTTCTTACGCCAATTTGAGAGGTATGAACTTCTCGATTTTGCCCTCCTTTCCTATGAACAAGATATCAATACCATCTCCTGATAAAGCATCCCTCTCAATGGCTCCTCTCATGGCTCTTTCAGCAACTTTTATGGCCTCTTCACTGTCCATATCTGGAGAATAGGAGCGTTCAAGAATACCTATGGCAAGTTTTGCGCCCGAGCCTACTGCTGCATACTTGTCCTCAAGTGAGCTACCTGCTGGATCTAATACAAACAGCCTAGGCAAATCATCCTCTAGACCACCCACTATCATCTCCGCAAAATAGGGAGAGTACATCCTTCTTTGATACAGTATTACTGATAAAATTCGGGCTATGTTTGACGGTTTTGCCCTTCTCCTGGTATCTAGTTCATACAGACGCACATTAAAAATGAGGCTATCAACTAAAGATTGAAAATCAGCAGGAATACCAGCAGAAGCGACTCCTACCACATCGTTTAGAGTAAAGACTTTCTTCACAGATTTACTAAGTATATATCCGTCTCCATAGGAGACTCTTCTATCTGCTGAAAGCACTACTCCATCTTTAGCCACTAGACCAATGGCAGTTGCTAGTACCATCTATATCTCCAAAATTCATTAGTATTATGAAATTAAATCTTAGCGGTAGGTTCACCTCAAAAATTAAGTATTGTTAGGCCTGCTATTTGGAACCCGTAATACTTAGAAAGCCCCGGGCGGGATTCGAACCCGCGACCTCCGCCTTTTTGAGTTCTTTTTACTTACCAAGGCGGCGCTCCACCGGCTGAGCTACCGGGGCAATCATGCCTTGATTTGTTCCTCCATTGTTTAAAAATGTTGTTTAATCTACTCCAACAGATAAGGGCAGGAAAATCCCAGATCACACCTCTAATCACGATTTTTTTCTCTCCTCAGGGTGCTCTAAAGCCCCTAAAGCTGAGATTATTAGGTGATAATGTATGTTCCTAAAACCGGCTTTCATCAACACTTTCTCTAGTTCATAGCTGAATTGACACGGATGTTTGCATACTGGAGGCATTTTAGCTCTAAAAGCGACTAGCTTCCACTCTTCAATTAAATCGGTTTTTGGTAGGTCTGTTATAGAGTAAAGAAAAGCAAGAACTAGATCTGAGACTAGTTTCAGAGCTCTTTCACTTTCTATTCCTCTTGCCAGAGCTATTTCTCTTATAGACTCTCTTAACCTAGACTCAATTAAGGGATCACGAACCTTATCCTGATTCCGTATGTCCAATGCTCTGAATACAATGAAGTTCAAAGCAATTAATACTTACTATCAATCATAGGAGCCTGAGAAACCGGAGAAAAACAAACACTCGATAAGATCTGAGATAAAAACTCAAGAATCAAATAAAAAGTAATAGAGGTCGACAATGGCATTTAAGAAGAAAAATGCGGCCGCCGGGATTTGAACCCGGGTCTGGGGCTTTCCTCGTTGATCTTCTTGGAGGGCCCCCATCCTATCCAGGCTGGACTACGGCCGCTTAGGTTCTCAATAATTGAGAGAGATTAAAATTTTTCTCTTTCGAAAAGAAAACTCAATACCTATACTCTTTCCCTCCTTGAATAAAACCGTAACCCACTAACCTCCATCTACCACTAATCCTCATAGAAATAGCCATCCTTTGCCCAACTTCCGCACATATTGGGATCTTCAATCTCAAGCCATAAACGTCTTCAGCGCTCTTTGACTCAACTATGGCAGGAACAGTCGCCGTTCCAACATTAAGCTCAATTAACGTCCTTACATCTGGTTTTTGCACACTTAGCTCCTCTTTAAGTCCTACAACCCTCTCAAGAAAAACGCATTTTGCATCAACATATTCCCACACTGGTGGAAGTTCTCCTGGGAGTCCAACGACATTCCCTACCATGTAATCTGCCTTTGTTAGAGCCGGATCTAGTTTTGTTCCAACTCCTATCAAACCACCAGGTCTAGCATATTCCAGATCAATGTTTTCACTTCTTAGACTTATGATCTCGGTCGTAAGCGGACGGTACTTTCCTTCATGGTAAAGGCCAGGAAGGATTTCTATCTCATCTCCAACTTTAAACTGCCCCTGAATTATTGTACCGCCCAAAACACCTCCCTTAAGGTTTTCAGGCTTAGTTCCTGGTTTATTTACATCAAAGGATCTTGCAACATACATTTGCGGCGGAAGACTTGGATCCCTTTCAGGAGGCTTAAATCTCTCAACCATCTCCTTAATCAGATATCCGAGATTAACCCCATGTAAAGCAGATACTGGGATTACTGGTGGAACTTCTTCTAGCTCAGTAGAGAGATATTCAACTATTGCCTCATAATGCTTTATCGCTTCCTCATCGGGAACTAATTCTATTTTTGTCTGAACGGCTATTATCTGCTTTACTCCCATTATTTTTAGGGCTACTAAATGCTCTCGAGTCTGTGGCTGAGGAACTGGTTCATTAGAAGCTATCACTAGCAAAGCGGCATCCATTAACGTGGAACCGGCCAACATGGTTGCCATAAGCGTGTCATGACCCGGACAGTCAACAAACGAGATCTTTCTCAACAATATTGTTTCCGATCCATCTTTAGGACATTTTTTCCTTGTAGTATAACACTCAGGGTCATCTTCAGGGCATTTGGGGCACTTTCTTAACTCAGCATTCGCATATCCTAACTTTATTGTGATACCCCTTCGTAGCTCTTCACTGTGCTTTTCAGGCCATATCCCTGTCAAAGCCTGTACAAGAGTTGATTTTCCATGATCTACGTGCCCAGCAGTCCCAATATTCATCTCAGGTTGCTTTGGTTCTCCTTCACTCATTCTTCGAATCTGCCCCTCCTCCCTCTTCCTCCTTCTTCCCAAGGTAGTTATCAATCGGCTCTGGTCCCCACTCTACCACTTTGAGGTTAATTTGCTTCACATCTTCCAGCAATATGTTTCCACGCACTAATTTAGTCCTTCTATCTCCTTTATGTCTGGGTCTAAAGCCTGGTCCCCCGGAAAGGAGTATTTTCTTCCTAATGGTCCCATGGACTCCTGGGTGGAGGGGAAAACCGTCTTTGTCTCTGCCTCCAGTGATCTTCAATCTATAACCAGGCAAACCTAATGATTCCCCTGGAACAATGTCACCTATCTTTTTACCCATAAGAACGCTACCCTTCTCTTTATCTAAGTCCAATCTATACGTTCTTCCTGTTTTTGGGTCTCCTATACAGAGGATGAACTCCATTTTCCAACCTCCCCTCTTTTACTTTTGACATTATTAAGGTTCAACTCCTTCTTCAAGATTTAGCTTTAAGTCTAATATTCTCTGATAAAGCTCTTTCTCTTCTTCAGAGAGAACTGAGAAGAATATGCTTCTAGATTTCGGATCATATACTGGTTTAACGTCAGAGTAAAGAATCTGCCCCTCCTTCACATTTCTACCTACAGTACCCCCTCTAATTGAAATGGCCACCTCTTGACCAGCTATAGCTTCCATTTTTCTGATCCCTTCTTCTTGTATCTCCATAACTATGCCCACTCTCTTTCCTCTCTCATTTAATAAGTAAGTTGACGGTCTTAGCCTTCCTTTTAGTATCCTAACACCGACAATTGCTGGATTACTCCGTCTGAAAACGTATCCAGGAAGAACCTCTAATTCGCAGGGATAAACAAGACTAGACAGCACCTTTAGCTTCTCTTCTTCCCTTAATTTCTCCA
>QMVZ01000156.1 GCA_003661365.1 Thermoproteota archaeon
CGAGTTTGCAAGGGCCTTGTCTGGGGCAGGAATAAGACCTGAGGCTATACACCACGAGGTTGCACCTGGACAGCATGAGATAGACTTTGAATTTTCAGACGCCCTCAAGACGGCGGATTCTATCCTAGTCTACAAGGAAATCCTAAGAAATGTCGCTTTGGAGTTTGGTTTGCAAGTTACATTCATGCCGAAGCCATTTGAGGGAATAAATAGTTCGGGAATGCATCTTCACATCAGCTTATCCGACTCAGAAGGGAACAACTTGTTTTGGGATCCTAACAAGAATTCTATCTCCAAGATGGCAGAACATTTCATAGCAGGTCTACTGGAGCATGCAAGGTCGTTGTCTGCTTTTGTCGCACCAACTGTAAACTCTTACAAGAGACTCGTCCCTGGATACGAGGCCCCAGTTTACATATGCTGGGGATACAAGAATAGATCTGCTTTGGTGAGGGTACCGGCCGCGAAAAATAAGAGCTGCAGAATAGAGTTCAGAGCACCAGATCCATCTTGTAACCCTTATTTAGCCTTTACTGCAGTGCTTGCCGCAGGAATGGATGGTATAGAGAAAGGCTTGGATCCTGGAGATCCTACAGACTGGAATGCGTATAACACCCCTGAGCGATTCAAAACTTTGCCTTACAATCTAAAGGAGGCCATAGAAGAAGCCACGAATGACGAGGTTTTAATGAGATTCATAGGAGAAGATATCTATCACGCTTATTTGGATGTGCTTGAAAGTGAGTGGGCTGAATTTTCAAGATCTGTAACAAATTGGGAGCTCAAAAGATACCTCCTTAGGGTATGAGTAATCTCAAAAGCTCTACTTTTTTATTGTAGGACAGAGGGGTAGGGATCGATGGAAGAGGATAGGCCCGATATAGATATGAAAACAGGCATATTCGCCACTATTCAGATAATGTTGCTTGCAGAAGCTCTTAGAAGGCTTATAAAAAAGGTAGAGAAAGAGGAATTTGACAGAGCATTTCTTAGCGATGCAGTGTTCGTGATAGGAATGCTTATCCTCCTTGTCGGTACATTAAAGCCTTCTCTCTTTGAGGACATAAGCAAAGCCCTAAAGAAGGCACTGTCCGAGGATAAAAAACCTTAAAAGTCCCTCCTTAGAGAGGGAGGGGTTGATCTTCCATTACCTTATCCGGTGAGTTTAATGCCAGAAATAATCGAAGCGCTTCCTAGCTACTTAACAATTGCGTTAAAGGTCATCATCATCTTGATTGCTACAACAGTACTGGAGAGGCTATCTACCAAGTATTTGAAGAAGTATGCAAGAAAGGTAGAGCTTTCTCCAACCGCTGAAAATGCATTGGTAACCCTCAGCAGGTTTATCATCATACTTGGAGGGATCGCTGCTCTGTTTGAGCTTGGTGGACTTCCAAGCGATTGGTTCGTTGGTTTCTCTGCACTAGCTGGGACAGCCATCGGTTTCGCTTCTACCAAGAGCATAGGAAACTTCATAGCTGGGCTTTACGTCTTGATTTCTCGTCCCTTCAATGTAGGAGACTACGTAAGGGTAGGGGATGTTGAGGGGATAGTAGAGGAGATCTCCATTAATTACACTAAGATCCTAACTCCCAGCCTTAATCACGTGTTGATAAGCAATCAAGACGTAATGAGCCTAAGGATAACCAATTTCAAGAGGAAAAGCAAAGATTTAACGTGTTATATGTTACCTTTAGAATTTCCTAGGGATTTTCAAACGGAGAAGATTGACAAGATCCTTGAGGAAGTGATCTCAGAGTACGAGGAGAAGCTACCTAGGAAACCAGAATATGCAATGGCGAGCCTTGATAGATTGTCAAAGCGTTATTACATTTACATATACGTTAAGGATCCTCAACAGCTCTTTTCAATACCATCTGAGATACTTAGGAAAGTGGCTTTGAAGTGTGATCTTGAAAGCAATGCTTCTTAAATCTCTTTTATCTCGGGCTCTTTCAGAATTAGAAGAAGGGGTATCATCAACAACTCGACTAAAATAACCACAATGAAGGGATATACTTCCTTCCTTGAGTAAAGGAAACCACTTATTATGTAGGCTATGCTCGAAGATATGCCTGCTGCAATTGTCCTAATGGAGAACATTCTGGCCCTCCTCTTCCTTGGAATAACATCAATCCACATAGCTGAAAAACCAGGTCTCCAAAAAGCATCTCCAATTACACCTAAAATCCAAGAAAAGAGCACCGCTTCAAAACTCCTTGCCGTCACAAATATTAGGTTTGAGATAACCCATATAATGGGAGTTAGCCTCATTTGCCTTACTCTTCCCTTTTTGTCCGACATCATCCCAGTGTACAGGCTGAGTGGAAAGTATAACAAGTTGTAAACAGCCCCAATCATTCCCCACTGGACTCTACTTACCCCAATGACATCAAGAGCATATAAAAGCCAAAAGGCTCCTGAGATCCCCGTAATTACTCCAAAAAGAATTTCTAATGCCAGGAGGACTTTAATCGAGCCGTATGCCCATGAAAAGACCCTTTTTAGGCTTGAAAGGGTCTCCTTAAAGGACATTTGTCGGGTAGTCTCCGGTTTCCTCTGCAAAGTTTCAGTCATGCTGAACCTGAGAATCCCGTTTATGAAGCAGACAAGGGCATTGACGACCAACGCAGCCCTTAAGCCTCTCAATCCGTATTTCTCGTACAAATACCCGCCTACTAGCGAGCTTATTGTGCTTGGGATCGCCCAAGAAATGCCGTTAATTAGAGACCCGCCAAACGCCCTCGAGTCTGGAGGAAGCGAGTCTTGGTATATTGCTGAAAGTGCCGGGTTGTACATATTCCCAACTACGACCGAAACGGCTGTTGCTAGGAAATAGCTCCTCCAGTCCCCTGCTATGGCCCTGATCAGGTTTGGAAATCCTACAAGAAAAGTTCCCCACGCAACAAGTTGTTTTCTTCCCTTTTTATCCGCTAAGTAGCCTCCTGGAATTTGAACCAGCATGTTGATTAGGGTAAAAGCAGAATTCATCATACCAATTAGTTCTGGAGAGGCACCAAGCTTCCTAGCATAGTCTGATTCAAACTGCCAGAAGAGGGGGCCTGCCGATGCAAAAAGGATCCAAGAAACAATTATTATAGCTAGATTTCTGTTTTTTAGCAACTCAATTATGAGCAATAGCTTCTTCTTAAGGTTCATTGCTAAAGATGAAGTCTCCAAGACGCGATTTTTAACTTATTCGTCTGAAATTTTTCTGAAAAGGTCTGCAACCGTATCATGGCTCCTCGATAAATTACAACACGAAGAATGCCTTCTTAGTGCTCCTACCCTTTAATGAAAGTAGGCTTTTAACGTTAAATTTGTTGAACTTATTCCTTTAACCTAGACATTGCTCCTATCCTAACCCTTGGGTCTATTAAAACATAGGCTACATCCAACACGATCATACAAGCCAAGAAGAGCATTGTTGATGCGGTGGATAGCCCGAGCAGGACTGGAACATCGTTCTTACGCAAGGCTTCCCAGAAAAGCATCCCCAAACCGGGCCATCTAAAGACTATTTCACAAGTTAAAGACCCTCCTAATGCTGAAAGGAGGCTCATTCCTGCCATCGTAACTATTGGAGGACCAGAAGCCTTGAGTATGTGTTTCTTTAATATTCTATCTTCTGATAGGCCTTTTGCTCTTGCCAAAAAGACGAAATCCTCTTGTAGCTGGGATGTCACCACATTTCTCACGATATAAGCCCAAGACCCGAAAGTAACTAATATCTGAGCGGATACAGGGAGGATTAAGTGGTACATCACATCAACGACCCTGAGAAACGTCTTGCTAGGAGGCGGTATGCTAACGAACCCTCCAGATGGCAAAATTCCCAGCATGTAGGAGAATAGAAATATCAGAAGCATTCCTATCCACCAAACTGGCAAGCTATTTGATAGCAATGCCCAAGATGTGATGAAATTATCCAACTTTCTCGAGAGATAAGCGGCTCTCAGCCCAATTGGGGTGCCTATCAAAATTACAAGTATAGTTCCAGTAACAAACAGGAGGGTTGTTTTAGGTAGAGCCTCTGAGATTATTTCAGAAACAGATTTTTCACC
>QMVZ01000157.1 GCA_003661365.1 Thermoproteota archaeon
ATAGAGATGAGGGCTCAACCACTTCTTCGCAAAGGGGTGCAGTTCGGCAAGCTTTTCCTCCTAAGGGGGAAGAGGCTCGTTGATGTTGAGGAGATCAGCCTGGTAGTTGAGCCGAGCGAGGTCATCACCGAGAAGTTCACCTGGGAGTTCTGGAGAATAGCTCTGGAGGAGGCTGGAAAGACTGCAGCCCTGATAATACCTCTCACCCCTCTTGGCGTTTACGAGGAGTCTAAAGAAATCTTTAGCCTAACTATGGAAGATTTTGTGCCATTTTTCATGAAGATGGGGTTGTCTGAAGAGCAAGCTCATTTTTATTCGATAAGAGCTTCCTTAGGCGTCGTTATAGGAAGCGAGGCTTTTGACTTCATATTCCCCTTTGATGTGGCAGTTCCAATCATAATGAAGCTTGAGGGAGCGTCTTGGGAGCAGGCAGCTACGATGTCAATGCCAGTGTACATGCATTACCTCCTTGCAAAGATGAATGACCCATCTCTAACCATGGAGCAGAGGGCTAAAGCAGCAGGAAGGCTAATAGGCATAGCTTTGCTCATAGAGGTTGCCCAGGAGCTTGGAGGAAAATTCAAGGAACTCGTCGAACTGAAGAGATTTGACGATTTCCTGAAGAAACTTGAAGGAAAAATAGATGACGGGCTCCTGAAACTAATTAGAACCCATGAAAGGGAGCTTTTAACGTGGCTTGATGGAGATGAGGCTGCGAAGCTAGTGGAGAGCATTTCAGAATTGTCTAATCTAAAGGGAATAGGAGATAGAGTACCAACTTACTTATTTGAAAGTACCTGCGACTCGTTGAGAAAGATCTACAGTCTAAGGGGATATAGAGGAGTAAAAGCCTTTTCTAACGCTCTTCTAGCACTGATAAGGGAGATAGAGGGGGAAAGTAAGAACTCAAAGGTCTATTATGGGGACGTTAAAGGATTGGCTGATATTCTATATAGATGGTCAACAAAGTGTGAGCTCTTGTCGGATCCTAAAGCATCTGCTGATATAGCAACTGGGCTTTTCAAACTAAAATTACTGCGCGATAAATGGAGCCATCCTCTGCTCCCAGAAAAGATATTTGATGATTTATGCTTCCTAATCTCAGATTTAGATCCTGATGAAGGAGTTAGAGTCCTAGATGAGATCTACGGGATAGCAAAGCTCAAATATGTCGGTAAAGAGGGGATAGGGGAAGCTCTGAATAGATTAAAGGAACTAAATGGAAGAGAGATGATTGATATCCTCTCTGAATACAGAAGGATACTTAATGAGTTTAAAGAAGCGCAGAGAAAGGAGTTCTCTAAGGCCTTCTGGTCATATTATGACAAGATAAGGGCAAAGGGGTATACGATTGATGATATCGTGAAATCGCTAAGAGGAGATGAGAAGTTTTTCATCGTACTTGATAATGAGCTGTTCATTCCAAAATGGTTGTTGAAGATAAGCGGAGTGGATGAAGGGTATGTTAAGATCATGATCCAAGGGGAGGAATACTACAGTGAGGTAGTGGCAGGCGTTGTTCGCATACACGGCTTTGAGGAGGAAGTGGTAAGAGGGACAATAAAGAGGATAACCCGGAAGGAACTCATATCAGAGATAGAGAGAAAGGTGGCGAGGATACAAGGAATAGAGATAAAACTCGAACCCGGAGAAGGGGATGAAATTAACGTTATAATAGGCGAAAAGGTGTTAAAAGGCAAATTTAGACTTAGAAAAGGCAGAGGAGAAGATATAAGAGGAGGAACGATCATCTTAGAGGTCTACGTAGGAGATAATGAGATAGGCCTCTCAACAAGCGGAGAGATCTATGCTCTTAGGGGCAAATATCTCAAAAAAGTGAAGGAGATTAGTGTAGGTGAATCCTATATAGAATTTAGGACTGATGAGGGAAATGTAGTTTTCTACTTAAAAGAGGTAAAAAGACTAATCTATCTGATAGAGGGCGAGGATCTCCCAAGGATAGAAAAGTGGGTTTTAGAAGCTTCAAAAAAGGGGAACAGAGCGATACTTGGAAAGGCTGGTGAAGAGATCGTTGAAAAATTCTGGAATCACGGGTCTCTGAAAGAGGAGATACAAAAAGCGCTTGGAGATGTCATGCTGGAGGGGTACATCTCTCAGAATCAAAAGAATGAGTGGCCATTTACTTGGGGTAAAGATAGACCCGATGGATTATTTAAAATAAAAACAGAGGTTAATGGTAAAGTCAAGGAGAAGTGGGTAATTGTCGATGTGAAAACAACTACCGAAGTTCTCACGAAATTCGAGGAACGTCTTAAAAGCGAGTATGAGCCTCGTATGAGGAAATACCTCAGAGATGTAAAACCTATTAAACCAGGAGTGGAGCCTCCCAATGAAGGATTGATAGTAGTTCTTTTAGTCGATAGAGATACTGGTAAGGTGATGGATGTATACATTAAACTCGTTCCAAAATCTTAAATCTCCGTGTGGCTTTTCTGTAGTGATAGAAAAATGGATAAGGAGACCGCAGAGAAATACATCGAGATCATAAGAAGAGCTGCTGAGGCAATATCTTGGATTACAGGATGGCTATGGCATGAAAACATTTGTTACCCGTGGGACGAAGAATGCAAAATCAGACGATCTAGCGTCTATCATCCTGAAGGGTATATTTCTAAGCAGCAACACGGGAAGTATTACCTCGTTGTCTTCATACCAAAGGGAATCTTTTGGTTCAAAGGAATAACTTGGTCGAACAGGAATGAGCTAATAGAGGAATCGGACGATTTGAAGAAGATCAAGATGGAAACTCAATGTACTCTAAGGGTTCCACAGCACTATGTTTGGTATAGGAATAAGGAAGGATTCAGCAGGAAAATGGGGAATAAAATAAGTGAAGCCCAAAGAATAACTGAGAAATGGGCCAGAGAAGCAAGCGAGAAGTTCAATGTCAAGATAAGGGTATATATAGATCCCGATTGGGGCGTGCCTTCAGTAAAGTACGAATTCACCCCAGATAACTTCGACACATATGAGGTTCAGAGGGCTTTTATGGCAATGAAGTATGCGTATATGGGGGCAATTAAGGAAATAAACAAAGATTTCAGAGGAGAGGAGTACATTAAGACCATAAGAAGAGCGGCCGAAGCAATATCTGAGATAACGGGATGGAGATGGTATGAAAACATTTGTTATCCCTGGGACGAGAGGAAGATAGTTATCTTTTCTAATGGATATGTTTCTGTGGATGAGAATGAATATAACAATTACTTCGTTCATTTTAAGCCGCAAGGAATTGACTGGTTTCTCGGAATAAGCTGGTGGACTTCCAAAGATGACTGGGAGAAAATCGAAATGGAAACTAAGTGGATATTCAAAGTTCCAGAAGACAAGAGCGACATTCCAGACGGATACGACTTGGAGGAGTTTTACCATAAATTAGAGCCCATAATAAGAAAAGGTCAGAGCATAGCTGGCAAATGGGCCAGAGAAGCAAGCGAGAAGTTCAATGTCAAGATAAGGGTATATATAGATCCCGATTGGGGAGAACCTTCGTTTGTATTTGATTTCACTCCTCGTAGCTTTAATCCGGACAGGATAAAGAGGGCTTTCATGGCCCTTAAGTACGCGTATGAGGGCTCGCTGAATCAGCTTAAGGAGAGAAAGATGGTTATATTTGATAAATGCCTGAAAGAATGGATGATAGTACCTTAAAGTCTAAATCTCAGACTTTCTATTCTAATGAAAAAAGCGGTAAAGTTAAGGATATGCTGGCAATCCCTTCGATTGCATTAAAAGATCAGGAGAGGGGCATTCTACCTGAGGACTTGTAGTTGAAACGCAAAAAATATAAGTTTAGGTGCCAAAACAATATGCAAAGTGTGCCGGGGTGGCTCAGCGGTTAGAGCGCCGGTCTCTTAGAGGGCGAAACTCATAATCCTTCCGCGTCTACGGGCTCGAAATGGGTGGATTCCGGAGGTCGCGGGTTCGAATCCCCAAAGAATATTTGGGGCGAAAATCCCGCCCCCGGCACTAACTCTCCTTCATTTTCTCATCATTTAGAGCAGTATTTTGCGTTTTTATTACTATCAATGA
>QMVZ01000158.1 GCA_003661365.1 Thermoproteota archaeon
CAGGCAAAAGGAAAGATTAAGGACCTTAAGTTGGTTGTGAGGTGAGTAAGATGAAGGAGTTTTTTGGTTCCCTTGTTGGTAAGTTTAGAAAACATTTTGGAATGGAGACTGTAAGCGTGTTTACAGTAAGGAACCTATACCTATCCTCCTTTATGAACCTTCTAGAGGAAAAGGGGTATGAGATGGCCGCTGAAAGGATGTTCTCATGGGGATACGCAATGGGGCACGAGTACATGCTCACCCTAACGAAGGACGTTGAAAAGCTCAAACCCTTTGAGGACACACCGCTTGTAGCAAAGCTTGCATGGTACTTCTTCTCCGGAAGATCTCTTACGGGTGTCAAGGACTGGTGGGAGAGGTGGCTGGACAAGGATATATATCTCCTAAAGTTTTGGGATGATGATTCACCTTGGTGCAGGGGGGTAGAGCTATCGGGGAAGAAAATGTGCTTTTATCCTGCAGGAGCGTATGAGGGAGCTTATCAAACGGCTCAGCTAATAATGGGTCTTGAGAGGTTTGCTGTAGTGAGAGAAATTGCTTGTAAGGCCTCTGGAGATGATAGGTGTGAGTTCCTCATAATCGATCTGCCCTATGAGGGGGAGGATCAGATTAAGGCCCTTTTGGAAGAGGCAGGCAGGAGAATTCCCGGAATCTTCGACGTCGTCCCCTTCACTCTGTCATTAGAGCTAAGGAAAGGAGTTGTTTAACAAGGGTTTGTTCGCGAGAAAGCATCAGGAAAACGGTACTTATTTAAGGGTGAAGAATGAACTGGAATAAGATCGATCTAAGCTAATTTAAATCCTCTAATCTTCGTTCTATCCTGAGAGATCATGTTTAGGTTCAAAGCAGAGCAGAAGGTGTTTGAAATCGGAGGGGTCAGGATTGGAGGAGAGCCAAGCAAGAACCCCACGGTACTCATTGGTTCAATGTTCTACCACAAACAAAAGCTTCTCATTGATGAAAGGAGTGGAGAATTTGATAAAGAGGAAGCAGAAAGACTGATAAAGCTCCAAGAAGAGTTCTCCGATAGAACTGGAAATCCTTGTATGGTTGATGTAATTGGAGCAAGCCCTAAGTCCATTGAAAAGTTCCTTGACTTCACAGCTAGTGTTACAGATGTTCCTCTCCTGCTTGACGGGACCACTGCAGAGGTTAGAGTTGCTGGACTTAGATATGTTGAGGAAGTTGGTCTGCTTGACAGAGTCGTCTACAACTCGTTAGTCCCAAACTACAAGCCAGATGAGATAAGAACAATGAAAGAGACAGGAATTGACACTGCCATACTTCTAACACTTAACATGAAGGATTTCACAACTTTAGGTAGGATAAATACCGCAAAGGAACTCTTGAAGGTCGCTAGATATGCAGGAATAAAGAAGCCCCTAATAGACACCTGCGTCCTCGACGTACCTACTTTAGGAATGGCTTGCAGGGCCATTTTTGCTCTTAAAGACGAATTAGGACTTCCTGCTGGTTGTGGTCCACACAATGCGATAAGCACTTGGAAAGGCCTCATTAGAAAGATGGGTAAACAGGCCAGGAGACCCGTCGTAGCCTCTGCAAGCTCAATAGCTGCGATGGCTGGGAGTGATTTCATAATATATGGGCCAATAGAGACTGCTCCCTATGTTTTTCCTGTTGTAGCTATGGTAGATGCGGCTTTAGGTTACTACTATCTGGAAAACAAAGAGATGCTGGATAAGAGTCATCCATTGTATAGGATACCATGAAACAGCCGCTTCTAGCTCCTATTCTTTGCCAAAAACTAATTTCTTACCTTTGTCAGATAATCCTTAACCTTAGGAAATCTGTCAAGGTCCCTGTGAGGCAACTCTGTTGCATTTATGAATTCCTTCTGAAATGAAGGATCAAGACTCAGCTCAACGTAATTAACCAACTTTTGAACTTCTCTCGATTCCTTTCTTACCTTCTTCGATATAAGGGCCATTTTTGCCCCGGCGATTGCTGTGTTTCCAACGAACTTCACCCTTTCCTCTGGCACTTCTGGCAACAGCCCTATGAAGATGGCGTTTTTCACACTTATCTCGGATCCAAAAGCTCCAGCTATGAATATTTTCTTGATATCCTCTGGTTTTATGCCCTTTCTCTTCATCAGAATGCTTTGTGCCGTGTATATAGCTGCCTTTGCTAGCTGTATCTCCCTCACGTCCCTCTGAGTAACAGTTATATCCTCGTCTATTCCCGTCTCCTCTCTCCATGCGACCACAAATTCTACTTCGTTCCCAACCTTCCTTATTCTCGATACCTCGGGCTTTTCTCTAATCCTGCCGTGCACATCTATGAGCCCACTCCTAAGAAGTCCAGCCACGACATCTATGACGGCAGACCCACAGAGACCTACTGGCTTCTCACCTCTGACAGTTTTGTACTTAACTTCATATGTCTCAGGCTCAATGAAAACCCTCTCAATTGCCCCAGCAACAGCCTTCATCCCGAATTTTATGTGTCCTCCCTCAAAAGCAGGTCCCGAAGCGGCTGAACAGGCGAGTATTTCATTCTTGTTTCCCAAGAAAACCTCAGTATTTGTCCCTATGTCTAAGAGCATTGAAAACTCGTTAGATTTATGTAGACCTGTAGCTAATAAGTCGGCTACGCCATCAGCGCCGACAAAGCCCCCAATTATGGGTAGAGTGATGACATATCCTCTCTTATTGATTTTCAAATCAGCTTCCTGAGCCTTGACACTCAAAAGATCCCTTACAGCTGGTACATAAGGGGAAAGGGCCAGATGCTTAATTTCAATGCCCAAAAAGAGGTGATGCATGGCCGTGTTGCCGACTACAACAGCCTCATATATGTTATCCCTATTCACGCCGCTTTTTAGTGCAATCTCTCCAATTGTTGCGTTTATGCCATTTACCAGCACCTTGTTCAGGAGGGAGAGGTTCTCATGAGATCTCATGGCAAATGTGAGGCGGGACATGATATCTTCGCCAAACATCAGCTGGGGATTTTCAATAGAGCTTACCCCTATCACATTCCCTTCGTTAAAGTTCACGAGGTAAACGACGATTTTTGAGGTTCCAATGTCGATGGCTAGGCCGTAGTTCTCCCCTTCGGTGTTTCCTCTCTCTATCTCCAATATCTCTTCATCCCTTAGAACCACGGTCACATCCCATTCTGCCTCACGCAAGATCCTTGGAGTATTTGCTAGCAGTTCACGGCTTATTCGCATCTCATCAAACTTTTCACCTTGCCAGCCTCTTACTTCAAGGATCCTTGAGAGAGTGTCGATCATCCTCTCATAATCTGCTCTGACATCATTGAGAGATGGTTTAGGGATCATGAGATGTATCTTTCTAACGGCTGGTTCTAGGGGAACTTCCTGTTCAAAACCAACTTCAAGTATTTTCCTTTCTCCAATCCTGCTCTCAGGAGGAACGTATACCATACAATCATCGAGAACGCAGGCCTGACATGCAAGTCTTAACCCTCCTCTCAACTCCTCAGGACTGAGAATGTTTCTCTCGACTTTGGTGATCTCGCTAACTGACATAGGATCCTTGATCCGAACCTTACACTTCCCACAAGTTCCAAGACCTCCGCATTCTGACCTTATCGCTAGACCAGCCTTTGTTACTGCCTCAAATATCGTGATTCCTCTCTCTACTTCTACTCTCTTTCCATAAGGCTCGAAAGTTATCCTAACATTGCGAGGCCTTTCCATTCTCTAAACCTCTCATGAACCATGGTATTTGGAGCTGTTAATCTGATCAAAAGGGGGGGAACTATAAGCGAGTTTGACTCCGCCCCATCAATTATTTTATTCATTCACGGCGAATTGTGCTTGAAAATCTACGAAGTTTTATAATCTTTTGGATCTAAGGTGTCTCCTTGCTATGGATTTAGAGAAGACCATCAAGGAAGCGGTTCTATCTTTCGACCCTGACAAGCTCGAGGAAGCTGTTAAGAAGAGCCTTGAATCTGGATACGGCGCCTTAGAAATCATAAATGCCCTTACGTCTGCCCTGAAAGTAGTAGGAGATATGTTTGAGAGGGGTGAGATCTTCTTAGTGCAG
>QMVZ01000159.1 GCA_003661365.1 Thermoproteota archaeon
GTAAACGACTTCCGGCTCAGCAATCAGAGAAACGGAAGGAGGGGCATTAACCCTGACACTAACAAGGGATTTGTCTGAGCAGACCACCCTTCCCTTATCATCAACTCCAGTTACACTAACATAAGCGGTGTAGGTACCAGGCCTCCTTGGAGGATGCCATGGCCCGCTCCAAGAAGTGCTCGTTCCACCTACGTTGTTTCTATAGACCAGCCAGCCTTCTCCATCTCCGTATACTCCGAAAAAGCCTATCTTGCAGTCCCTTGCTCTGGCTCTTGCAGATAATCTTACTGATTCCCCGGGATTTATGACTTTTCTGGAAGAGGAGATGCTCGAGCTAACGGAAGGTCCTGCAGAAACTCCAATTTGAGGAACCACAATTAGAAGTAAGAGCAAGAGTGAAAGGATCTTCTTAAACCAGATCCTCTTCATTACAGAAACCCAATTGAACTAATTTAATACAATAACTCTAGAATTCCTAAAAAATATAAAGACATATATTTTCACTCTTGAATCATTGGAAAAATTCTTGGTATTGGGGAAAAGACTGGTTTCCTTACATTAATTGTTTTTGATATTGAACGCTGGTATTGCTGTGTGTGAGATTGTTTGTCTCCCCATTCTTTCGGACTTATGTTTGATCCACTCATTCTTTGGTGTTAGGAAGCAGCTAAAAGAGTATATCGCAGAGAATTACTGGAGCAATTTCCCTGAGCTAAAATCGTTCAATTTTAAATGGAAAGAGATTCAGCCATCGAGAATTGCTGGTATAGGAGAGGCTACATCAAAGGCATTCAAGGACAGCACTAGGATATTCAGCTCAAAGGGCTTCAGCTCCAGCGAAACGTTTCCTTACAGGATAAAGGTAAAGCTTGATTTAGTCTTAGAGAAACCTCTTGAGTTTAAACCGCTGATACCAAAACTTAGCTTCATAAAGAACAAAAAGAGGTGGACGGGGCATATAATGGGCAAGGCAATGAGGAGAATACCGAAAGAGGACTATGAAACTATAGTTTCTACGACAAAAGAAGCTAGAGTCTCGTAGATTTCATTTCCATCATTCATAAGAGTGAGTATATCAAAACTGGCTTATCTTAAGCTTTTTATCTCGTTCACTACCCACCGGACTATCTTTTCAGCCTGATCGATGCAATATTCTGATATTTCAGGTGTGTAGGTATCGTATGCGACCTGACATTCAACGCATTGAAAGAAATACGTAGTAACATCAGGATACCTTGATGCTTCATAGTGCGGCTCTAGCTCTCTTGCTGCCAGCTTCATGTACTCAGGTACTCTAAGCCCACACTTTCGAATATTTTTGATTAGATCTGTTAGCTCATGAATTCTGATCAGCTTTCTACAGCATTTTAGTAATAGAGCTTTTAGAGCCTTTTCAGCTGCTTGTTGAGCTAGTAGAACGCAATCATTGCATCTCATGCTTCTCTTTGCAGCCTCTAAATCTGATATGGCTTGGTTTAAGAAGGCTTCAGCCTTCTTATGTACAGAGATACAACTCATTCTAAGTCAACCAGATCTACGCGCGCGCTTCATAAACAAAACTCTGGAGGACTCTAAGAACGTAATCCTTTATGAAAGGACGGTAAAAGACCTAAGAGAATTGATTGAGTCCCTGGTAGATGAGTACTCGAATGATCTTGGGGTAAGCATTAACAGGATTTTCTTCAGGAGAATGAAGACCAAGTGGGCCAGTTGCAGTCCCAAAAGGAATCTTACGATAAATACTCTAATGAGATACTTGCCAGATGACCTGATAAGATACATAGTATTTCATGAGATGGTTCATCTAATTGAGAGAAGACATAATGAGAGATTCTGGGGTCTGATCTCTAAGAAATTTGAGAGATACGAGAAGATGGAGGAGAGATTATTCACTTACTGGTTCTTGATACATAAGTCCCTTGAATACAGGGTGTAGTGATTTTGTACAATTAATAAGTCAACATAAACATCTAACAATTCAATTTCTCAACGCTTAGGTAAACATGTAGACTTGTTGAAATTTTAAAACCAATTTTGAATGAAATTAGTTACTTCTTGACTTCCGGGTTGAAGTAAGCCGAAGATTCGGATGCTCATATTCCTTTCTTGGAAGCGTCTATTTATGTATGAAATGGTGCTACCAAGGCGACCTGATAACAATAGACAACAAGGTATTCTGAAGTTTACTTGACTATCTCGATACAGTCTGTTCCTCTGAAGTTCGTAAACTATTCCTTCTAAAGTAGCTACAAGCTGGGGATAGCCGTTAAAGTTCTTGCACTCGGCAAATGTTATGAGATTGTTCTGTGAATCCACTATTCCCTTGTGATCAATAGAATTGGCGCGAATTACAGCAATATCAAGGTTAAGTCTAAGGCTATGGTATTGAAGATTCTGCGCTGTAATGTTTAGTCTTATCTCATATCGATCATTACCTCGCTCAACTGCGAAGTAAGAGTAGTTATTAGGATCACCAGCCGGAAAGCACTTGAATAAGAATCCATTAACGCAGTTCTGCGGTATGATCGTATATCCTTTCTGTCTAAAAGCTTCCGCAATAATGCACATGCAGAAAGCCATGAATGCTTTCCATATTCTATTCAACGTAGTTATGCGGGTTGTAGACTGCCCTATTTGAGCCAAAAAGTCGTCCACTGCTCTCTCAAACTGGGAACTCAAGCCTTCCACCAACGCACTTCTTGTTTTCTAAACCGTTCCTCCAGCCCGAGTTCCTCTATCATTCGATAGAATGAATCTACGAATCGCTTAATCTCTTGCTGACTCTTACCAAAATGTAGATAGTGTTTCTCTGATAAGGCCAATATGTAGTCATTAATATCGTAAACCTCAGATAAGTATGTACCTATTTGTAGGCTCATCTCAAATGGTAAAATAATACGAAGGTGAATATCCTCAAAAATCGCTATGAGGAGTTCTTTCGGACTCCTTTCTAATGCCTCTTCAAAGTCTTCCTTAATTCTTTTTTCAATGCGCTCTATAAAAGAAGGGCCGAGTTTATCGGCAAACTTCTTGCAGATTATTCGTAAGTCATTCTCCATTATGTCATCACTAATTTTTGCTTTTATTGGGGTCTATATTCTTTCTCTTTGAGAATAAAATAGGTTTAGCCCTTCATTTATGTAAAAGATTTGATAATTTAGTACAAACAACAATAATGTTTTCCTAGTCAAATGTGAGTTTCTAAACATTATTCTAGAGTTCTCGGAACCAGGAGAGGAGTTATTCACACTCCTTTATACCCTAAGACCGTACCCTTCAATCTAGAAAACGATTATTAGATTTCTCTCTGGAATATGTCAACTATGGGACTCCTTGATAAAATCCTCGGCGAATTTGTGCGTGTTATTGAAGAGTGGAGGGACAGAGGTTTAATCAAGGGCGAGGATCTAGGTAATCCTCAAAAAACAAACCTACATAGTTACCTTCAATACGCCATGATAAGGGCTGGAGAGATTGCTGATCTTTTTCCTCTGCTTGAATGTAAGATTAGATATGCCATCGTCCTTGATCCTAGAGAATATGGACTCTTAAAGAAATCCCGCAAAAGACATTCTAAGAAGGTAGATATTGCATTCTTTAAGGAAAAAAGCTAGTAGGCGCATCTGAAATTATTACCATAGACGGTGCTCATGGATGCCTCAGAACAGAGGAGTTAGCCAAAGTAAATCATTTTTGGCTAACTCATAGGGATTCCTTGCTGCATTTAGTTAAATATGGTGAAGAAAAACTAGAGTTCATTATTTTAGTTGTTACTCTTCCTAAAAGATCTTCTAGAATGCTTTGGAAGACAAAGATAAAGGAAATAGATGAAGATCTCAAGAAAGATAAGAACTATTATAGGGTCTTTAAATCTCGTTGGATCGAAACTAAAAAGGAAATAGAAAGATCGGGATCTAGGTGTCCACTAGTAATAATCTATGAGAAAGGTGTTGAAGTCATATCCTAAAACACGAAAAGAAAACTAAGGATTTGCTTAAACGA